>DATGLU010000215.1:0-2799 GCA_035294045.1 Roseiarcus sp.
TCGACGCAATCAGCGGCGCCAGCGCCGGCGCGATGAACGCCGTCGCGCTGGCCGAGGGCCTCATGGAGAACGGGCCGGACGGCGCGCGGCAGAAACTGCACGATTTCTGGCGGTCGGTCAGCGAAGAGGGCGCGCTGACGCCGATCCAGCGCAAGCTGTTCGATGCGTTTTTCGGCGCTTTCGCCTTCACCGGCTCGCCCGCCTATCTTTGGTACGACGCGGTGACGCATTTCGCCAGCCCGTACGAGTTCAATCCGCTCAACATCAACCCGCTGCGCGATCATCTGGTCAAGGCGATCGATTTCGAGAAAATCCGGGCAAGCAACGACGTCAAGCTGATGATCGCGGCGACCAATGTCTTCACCGGCAAGGGCGTGATCTTCCGCCGCCACGAGCTGACCGCCGACCATATCATGGCGTCGGCCTGCCTGCCGCGCCTCTTCCAGGCGGTTGAGATCAACGGCGTGCCGCATTGGGATGGCGGCTATAGCGGCAATCCGCCGCTCTGGCCGCTCTTTTACGAGACCCATACGGACGACGCGATCATCGTCCAGATCAATCCGATCGAGCGCCGCGAGACGCCGCGCACGGCGCGGGACATTCTCAACCGCCAGGACGAGATCACGTTCAACAGCCATCTCCTCGCCGAGATGCGCGCCGTGAATTTCGTCACCCGGCTGATCGAGAAGGGCAAGCTGCAGCAAGGCGCTTATCGGCGGGCGCTGCTCCACCGCATCGGCGGCGACGGCAAGCTTGAGAGCTTCGGCCCCGGCACCAAGCTCGACACGTCCTGGCCCTTCCTGCTGCGCTTGCGCGACCTCGGCCGCGACTCCGCGAAGGAATGGCTGAAGGATCATTTCGACGATGTCGGCCAGCGCGGCACGCTGGACCTGCCGGCGATCATTTCGTGAGGCTGTAGCCGCGGTCGCCGACCGCGGCTACAACGCGGCGCCAAGGCGTACCCTCATCCGGCCCTTCGGGCCACCTTCTCCCGCAAGCGGGAGAAGGGATGTTAACCGCGGTCGGCGACCCGCGGCTACAGCGCGGCGGCCAATGAAGCGTGCGAGGCGCCCCCGCTCCCGCTTGCGGGAGAGGGCTGGGGTGAGGGTACGCCGCGGCGTTGGTTAGAATGCGTCCGGTACGTGTCGCTTCGTCTGCCTTGACGACTTGGCGTTCTCCGCCGGCCCGCATCGCCGCGCTGGGCGCCGGTCTTCGAAGGGTGCTAAGAAACGCCCGCTTTCTCAACAAACGGTCGGAGCGAGGTCGGAAATGGTCGAGGGCGGAATTGTCGCGACGCTGGCGCAGCGGATCAAAGCGGGCGAGCCGGTCTTCGCGGCTTGGGTCGGCATCAACGAACCAATGATCGCCGAGCAACTCGCCCGCGACGGTTTTGATGCGGTTGTCATGGAGATGCAGCATGGCGCGGTCGACGTCGCCGGCGCCTTGCGCGGCGTCGCCGCAATCGCGCTCGCCGGCAAGCCGGCGATCGTCCGCATCCCGATCGGCGACTTCTCGACCGCCTCGCGCGTGATCGACGCCGGCGCCGCGGCGGTGATCGCCCCGATGATCAACAGCGGGGCCGAGGCGCGCCAGTTCGCCGATTTCATGAAATTTCCGCCGCTCGGGCAGCGCAGTTGGGGGCCGCGCGGCGTGCTGCCGCTGACCGGCTACGACACCGGCGAATATTTGCGCAAGGCCAACGCCTTCACTCTGGCGATCGCGATGGTGGAGACGCGCCAAGCCATCGCCGCGCTCGACGAGATTTTGGCGACGCCGGGCATTGATGGGGTCTTTGTCGGGCCGTCCGACCTCTCCATCGCGCTCAGCAACGGCGACGCGGTGGACGCGCAGAGCGCGGCGGTGGACGCCGCCTTGACCCAGATCGCCGCGGCCGCGAAAGCGCATGGAAAATTCGCCGCCGCCTTTTGCCACACCGGGGAAAGGGCCAACGAATTGGCCCGCCGCGGCTTTTCGCTGTGCTCGGTTGGGACCGACCAATTGCTGCTGCGCCTCGCCGCTTGCCAGGAACTGGCCAAGGCGCGGGGCTAAACAATCTCGCGCATGCGAAGGTTAAGGAAATATTGCGACGCGGCATAGATTGCTGCGGCTTGGCGCCGCATGCTATGCTGAAATTTCATGCATACTGCTCAAATAGGCTTCGTGACGGGTGATTTTCTGCGTGAAATGGCGAAATAAAAGCCATCGTTATCGCGCCGTCATTAGTTTCATGCAAATTTCACATATCTGAAGACCGGCCACCTTGACTTGTGCGCCGCAGCAATCTATCTAGCGGCCGTCTCGGAGAAGAAACGTCCAGGGCGTCATGAAATCGTCGTTCCGTCTTCCGGCGGATTGACGAGAACAGCGAGAAGGAGTTCCAAAAATGAAGCTCGCCTTCATTGCCCGCTACCTGGAAGAGCGTCGCCGTTACAGGAAAGTTCTGCACGAATTGTCGGCCTATACCGACCGGGAATTGCAGGATATCGGCATCGATCGTACCGACATTGCCGACATCGCCCGCCAAGCCGCCCGCGGCTGAGCAGGCCTCTTGGGCGACGGCCTGCTGACCCGATTCTTCGACCTGGCGCGACGGCGTTCGCTTCGCCGTCGCCGCAACCCGCCAAATCTCACGCGCGATTATAGACATCCTCGATGCGCACGATGTCGTCCTCGCCGAGATAGCTGCCGGTCTGCACTTCGATCAGTTCGAGATTGATTTTGCCGGGATTGGCCATGCGGTGCTCGCAGCCGATCGGCAGGTAGATCGACTCGTTCTCGTGCACATAGTGGATTTCGCCG
>DATGLU010000216.1:0-8002 GCA_035294045.1 Roseiarcus sp.
TCGAACCATGACTGGACTTGGCGGAAGAGCCGCGTCCGCGCGAAGATCGCGGCATAGAGGTCGGCGGCGGAATAGCTTTCGGAGGAGTCGAACTGGCGCAGGAAAGTCGGACACATGGCGGCGCGATGGTCGCGGACGCGCTCGCCATATTGCGCCCGCCGATAGGCGCTGTTGATGACGTACCAAAGGCGCTCGGGATTTTCGAAAGCGCCGCCATGCTCCGCGACAGCGGCTCCGAGCGACGCGAAAGCGTTCATCGCCGTTTCGCAGGCCGTCAGCACGTCGGCCGCCACGGCCAAATTGCCGAGCCGCGCGCGCCACGCAATACGAATCCCCTTCAGATCGCCCTCCTCTTGCACGGCGGCGACAAAGTCGGGCGGCGGCCGGCTAACGGTCAGCGGGTCGGCGGGATCGGGCCCGGCCATGACCTGCAGCATCAGCGCCGTATCGAGCACCGTGCGGGTCATCGGCGTGATGTACGAAATATTGCCGAAACCGTCCTGCGCATAGTCCTGCGGGACCAGGCCGATGCTCTGTTTGAAGCCGACGACGCCGTTGCAGGCCGCGGGAATGCGGGTCGAGCCGCCGCCATCCGTCGCGACCGCGATCGGCCCGAGGCCCGCGGCAATCGCCACGGCCGCGCCGCCGCTCGAGCCGCCGGAGGTCCTCTCCGCACTCCAGGCGTTGCGCGTGCGGCCGAAAAGCGGCGCCTCGGTCAAGCTCTGCTGCCCGAATTCCGGCGTCGTTGTCTTGCCGATCAGCACGGCCCCGGCGCGCTTGAGGCGGCCGACGGCGACGGCGTCGCGCGCCGGAATGTGGTCATTGAAGATCAGCGAGCCGAACGTCGTGCGCACGCCGGCAGTCGGCACGAGGTCCTTCACCGAGAAGGGAACGCCGTGCAGCGGGCCCAGCGGCGCGCCGCTCGCGACCGCGCGCTCAGCCTCGCGCGCCGCCGCCATTGCCTGCTCTTCGCAAATCGTGATGAACGCGTTCAACACTGGCTGCGAGCGTTTGGCGCGGTCGAGCGCCGCGCGCGCGACCTCGACCGCGGAGACCTGCCTGTCGCGAATCAACGCGGCTAGAGTCGCGGCGGAGCGATAAGCCTCGTCCATCATTCGGCCGGCTTGGCGAAATTTTTCATCAGAATCTCGAAGAACCTCTCGCGGTCCGCATGCAACGCGACGTGGCAGTTGGCCGGCCGCTTCGTGCGATGCTCGTGATCGACCACGGTACGGCCGATCGTGTGTTCGCCTTGCGTCTCGACGACGACATTGAGATGGCGCGTGTCGATGACTTTTTCGTCGACAAGCGCGGCGACGCAGACCGCGTCATGAACGGGCGCGGTGTCGGGAATCCCGGTCGGCTGGTTGGCCTGGTAGCCGGCGATCCGATATTCGATGAATTTCGCCGCCGCCTCGCCGGCCGGCGAGCCGAGCGCGCGCAGGCGCCGGCATTGGTCGAGCGAGATCAGCGCTTCATGCGTCGCGTCGAGCGGGACCATCGTCGCCTTTCGCCAGCCGACGGAAAGGACGACGGACGCCGCCTCGGGATCGGCCCAGATGTTGAACTCGGCGGAAGGCGTGACGTTCGACTTGTTGATCGCCCCGCCCATGATCATCAATTCGGCGACATTGCCGACGAAAGCCGGATCGAGCGCGATCGCGGCCGCGACATTCGACAACGGGCCGACGGCGACCAAAGTGATTTCGCCGGGATTTTGGGCGAAGACTTCCGTCAGGAAGAGAGGCGCCGGAAGCTTCTGCTTGCGCCCCTTCGGCTCGGGCAGCGGCAGAGCCTCCATATGAACCTTAGCGTCGCGTTTCGTTGCGCGCGCGACGGGGAAATCGCTGCGCACGATCGGATGGGCAAGGCCCTCATAGACCGGAATGTCGGCCCTGCCGATCCATTCGAGCGTGCGAAGCGTATTGTTCGTGCAATGGGCGACTTCGACATTGCCGTTCACGGTGGTCACGGCGAGGAGCTCCAGCGCCGGATGAAGCGCGGCAAGCATGATCGCCACGGCGTCGTCGGTGCCGGTATCGACGTCTAAGACAAGCTTCCTGGCCATGCGTTCCCCCCTCCCTTAGTACCTGTCATTCCCGCGCAAGCGGGAAGCCAGAGAACCGCCGCTGTTCAACTTCCGTCATTGCGAGCGTAGCGAAGCAATCCATTCGTATGTCGCCGCCCTATGAATGGATTGCTTCGTCGCTTCGCTCCTCGCAATGACGGCTTGCGGTTTGACCTGACACCTTACTCTCCGATCACATGCATTGCGATCTCGCGGCGATGCGGCCGGCGGCGATGCTCGAAGAAATAGACGCCCTGCCACGTTCCGAGCTGCAATCGCCCGCCGATGATCGGCACGGCAAGATTGACTCCGGTGAGCGCGGTTCGCAAATGCGCCGGCATGTCGTCCGGCCCTTCGTCGTTATGCGCATAACGGCCCGGGTCCTCGGGCGCGATCTCCGCGAAGAAATTCTCAAGATCGGCCTTGACCGCGGGCGCGGCGTTTTCCTGGATCAGCAGCGACGCGGATGTGTGGCGGCAGAACAAGGTGAGCAGGCCGGTCGAGACGTTCTGGCGGTCCAGCCACGCGACAATTTCGCCCGTGATCTCATGCAGGCCGCGGCCGCTTGTCTGGATGCGCAGAAGGTCGGCGGCTTGACGCATGGCGAAATCTCATCGAGCGCAATGTTACGGCGCGCGCCATCCGTCGATGAAGGCGCGGCTTCTCAGATACGCGGTCAGCCGCTCGGCGAAGGCGCGGCGCTGCGGCGTCCGCCGAGGCTTGCGCGCCGGCGCGGCGGCGAGCCTGCCGCTGTCCTGCGCCAGTTCAGGCCAGGGCGACGCCGCGAACCAGGCGCGGTAATTCTCGGCAAAACGCTTCTCGCCGCGCCAAAGTTCGTATTGCCAAGGCTTGGGCGCGTTGACGAAGTGCAGCGCGATCGGCTGGAACGCCGCCTCCAAATCGAGCAGAAGGAAGTCGCCCATGAAATTGTAGCGCGGCGACAGCGGCGCAAAACCGCCGGCGATGATCTCATTGAGCGCGCTCTGTTCGAGGAACGGATAGCGCTCCGGCGCGCGGCGCAAGGCGGCGACGACGCGCTCGCCGAGCTCCATCGCGCTCCATCTCGCGCGATCGATCGCGATCACCCCGGCGTTGAAATAAGGCGTGCTCGGCGCAAGGCCGAGCGCGGCGCGGTCGGCCTGAAATTGCTTGGCGAGCGCGTTGCACGCGAAATCCATCAGGAAGATCATGTCGTAGGCGGCAGCGAAAGGCGCGCCGCCGAAATCGAGCGTCGCCAGACGGCCGAGCCCGGGCCGGGCGACCCAGATATCCGAATCGATCGAGACGATGCGCTCATAATCGGGCGGCAGCACGCGGTCGAGAAACAGGCGGCGGAACACGGCGCGCGAAAAGCGCCCCTCGGCGCGCAAGCCCCGGTCGAAAGTCGAAAAATCCACGCAAAGAATTTTGATCCGGCGGCGCAGGTCAGGGGCGAGCCGGTCGACGCCCGCCGCGACATCCTCGCTTTCGCAGACGACGAAAACATCGAACTGGTCCGCGTCGTCCTGCGCCAAGATCGTCGCCGCCGTGCAGATCGCCGGGCGAAAGAAAGCGCGATCCGGCGTCAGGCAAAGAGCGGTTTTCATGAAGATTGGCAATCGGGAGAGCGGCGCGAGGCTGTAGCACGCGCCCGGCGCGGGAAAAAGCCGTTCCTATTCCGCCGCCGTCGCCATAGGCGGCGCGATCTGTTGCGGCGCGCGGCTTTTTCGCGCGCGGCGCGGCCGGTCCGTGGCGACCAGGAAGCCGACATGCGGCGGGCCGAGCAACAGCTTGCGGACCTCCTCTTCGAGCAGGCGGTCGGCATTGGTCACCCGCTCGCGCAAATGGCGAAGCTCGAGCCAGGATTCGATCAGGAACGTCTCGACGAAACGCCCTGGATCGACAGGATCCTCGAACACGCCCCAGGCGAAAGCGCCGTCGCGCTTGCGCTCGTAGCCCATTTCCTCGATGGCGGCGAGAAAAGCGGCGCGGTCCTTGGTGTCGATCCGATATTCGACCGTCACCAGGACGGGGCCCTGATCGTTCTCGACCTTCAGCTTGAAGGCGGGCGCGCGCCAATGCATCGACGGGGTGAGGTCAAGCCCGGCCGCGGTCTGCAGCTTCCAGCGCCAGGTCAACGGAACCGCGACGACCGCGCCGGCCGCCGCGATGAACAGGGCGGTCGAGAGCGACTCCATCCCGGCAATATGGCCCCAGATCGCGCTGCCGGCGGTCATTGCGCCGAAATAGACGGTCAGGAACACCGCCAAGCCGCGGCCGCGCACCCAATCCGGCAGGGCGATCTGCGCCGAGACGTAGAGCGTGGCGAGGACGATCGTCCATGACGCGCCGGCGATGACCGCCGCGCAGAAAGCCAGCGCGGAATGATGCGCCAGGCCGAACAGGACGAGCGCGAGCGCGGTGGCGAGCGTGCCGACCGCGCCGAGCCCGTCCGGGCCAAAAGCGGCCTTCAGCCAGCCAAGCGTCAATGACCCGATGATCGCGCCAAAGCCGATCGCGCCGAGCAGCAGGCCGTAAACTTCCGGCCCGTTATGCATTTGATGGCGCGCGACCAGCGGCAGCAGCGCCCAATAGGCGCTGGCGAAAGGAAAGAAGGCGACGGCGCGCATCAAGGTGGCGCGCAAGTGCCGATTGTTCGCCGCGTAGCGAAGGCCGGTCCGCACCGCGCTGGTCAGGCGCTCGGCCGGCAGGCTCTGCGAACATTTCGGCTTCGGTCGCCACCACATGAGGCCGGCGATGATGACGAGATTGCTTGCCGTGAAGGCCCAGAACGGCGAGGCGATGCCCGACGTGGCGATGACAAGGCCGCCAAGCGCCGGGCCCACGGCGCGCGACAGATTATAGCCGACGCTGTTGGCGGCGGTGGCGTTGTCGAGCTCCTCGCGCGGCACGAGAAGCGGCGTGATCGCCGACCAGGCGGGCGCGGTCAGCGCGCCGCCGGCCCCGAGCAGGAAGGCCGTCAGCAGAAGCGCGGCCGGCGTCGCCAATTGCAGCGAGACGGCGGAGGCGAAAATCGCAGCGACGATCGTGACGACGATCTCGACGAGAATCAGCAGCCGCCGCGGGTCGATGATGTCGGCGAGCGCGCCGGCCGGCAGCGTGAACAGGAACATCGGCAAGGTGGTGACGACCTGGACCATCGAGACCGCCATCGGGTCGGCGTTGAGGCTGGTCATCAGCCAGCCCGAGCCGGTGTCGAACATCGCCAGGCCGATATTGGCGACGATGCTCGTCAGCCAGATCACCCGGAAAGCCGGCTGGCCGAATGCGCCCCAGCGCGAGACATCCGCCTCCGCCGCCGTATCCAAATTCGCGCTCAAATCGCTCTCCTGGCGCGGCGCGCCGCGCCAAACCGGATTCCCGCAAGCAGGTCTAGAAGGAAATCAATCACTCAAATCGGAACGCCGGCGACTTGTTCGCCGGGCGACGAACCATTCGGCCATTTGGAGGCGGTCCAGCCCACGCGCCGGTCCGCTGGCCTTTGGCCAAGAATCGACTCATCCGCCAAACTGCCCCATCATTGACATGCGTGGCCCGCAGATAGTGGTCGAAGGCGGCGGGCTCAAGACGCATCCGCTCACGAATTGGAAATCGAAACATGGCGCGTCCCAGAGCCCTCGCTGTCGCAGCCGCGGGCCGCCTGATCCTCGGCGCGACCGTCCTTGCGCCGGCCGCCGAAGCCGCCCCGCGCCCTGCTCCCGAGGCCGCTATGCTTAACGCTCAATCTCGCGTTCAAAATGTGGATTTTGCCACAAAGGAGGAGGCCGAGGCGTTCCTGGCCAAGGCCCTGCCCGAAGCTACGGCGGCCAATCCCAAATATCGCGCCGCGGATGGCGGTCTCACCCAATGGCTAACCCGGGCGGTCGTTTTCGAGGCAGGCGCGCCGCCGAACGGCATCGCGGTCGAGATGAAAGAGGACGTTCTGCAATTTCGCGACGGCCGGCAGACGAGCAAGGGTACTCATGACGTGCGCTTCCTCATCGAAGACGTCCAGGTTTCTGAACTCGCCGACAGCGCCGATAGGACCGAAAACGGCGAGAAGGCGCTCGGAATCATCTTCCGCTGCAATTCTGGAAAATGCATCGAAGCGAAATGGGACGGCGTTCCATCGCCGAGCGACTGGTCGGACATTTCCATCCAGGACCCGGCCATGCGGGCGAAAATCCTCGCCGCCTTCCAGGCGCTGAAACGCATCGCCGGAAATCGCGCGGGATAGCGGCGCTCATGTCATTCCCGCGAAAGCTTAGAATCCAGGCGGTCTATCCTGCACACACGGAGGCTTCCTGGATTCCCGCTTGCGCGGGAATGACAGGCGTCGTCAGACTTCCACGTCGGAATTGACCAGCGCGAGAAACTCGCTGCGGGTCATCTGATTGTCGCGGAAGACTCCGAGCATCCGGCTGGTGACGAGGTCGGCGCCATGCTTCTTGACGCCGCGGCTCAGCATGCAGTGATGCGTCGCCTTGATCACCACGGCGACGCCGACCGGCTTCAGCACCGTTTCGATCGCATTGGCGATCTGCGCCGTCATCCGTTCCTGAATCTGCAGCCGGCGCGCATAGGCTTCGACGACCCGCGCCAGCTTGGATATGCCGACGACGCGGCGGCTCGGCACATACCCGACCCAAGCGCGGCCGATGATCGGCGCGACGTGATGCTCGCAATGGCTTTCGAACGGCACGCCGCGCAGCACGACCATCTCGTCGTAGCCGTCGACCTCCGAGAAGGTCTTTTTCAGGATTTCCTCGGGGTCTTCGTCATAGCCGCAGAAATATTCGCGAAAGGCGCGAACGAGGCGCTGGGGCGTCTCATGCAGGCCGT
Source organism: Roseiarcus sp. (assembly GCA_035294045.1). GTDB lineage: Bacteria > Pseudomonadota > Alphaproteobacteria > Rhizobiales > Beijerinckiaceae > Roseiarcus. The sequence continues at coordinate 6,890 of DATGLU010000216.1, forward strand.
CGCGGTCCGGATCTTCCCCGACCCAGCGGATGATCGACCGGAACGCCTCCTCGGCCGCCGCGTCGGTCGGCCGGACGTCCTCGCTCCGCTTTGCCGATTGTGCGGCAAGCTTGGTTGTATTGGCCATGGCGCGTCCTTTTAAGCGCAGCAAGCCCTGCGCTTTGGGCGAGGCTTTTAACGCGCCTTGCGGCCGCGACGCGAGCAAAAAATGCGCCGCCGGCGCGCCGCCTTATTTGGGCCTGAGATCGACGCCGACGCCCTTGTTCACGAATTGCAGCGTGAACGCCTTCTTGTAGTCGGTATCCGGCTTGACGATGCCGGCCTTCACCATCTTGTCGAAGAAATCCTTGATCCGCGCCTCGTTCATCGCGCCGATGCCGAGCTTCAGCGTGTCGCCGGAATCGACAATGCCGTATTCTTTGAGCTTGGCGACCGAATAGGCGATCTGCTCGTCGGTCATTTCTGGGTTGTCTTTCTTGATCGCCTCATTGGCCTTTTTGTTGTCGCCGTAAAGGTAGTGATACCAGCCGATCGCCGAGGCGTCGACGAAGCGCTGAACCAGATCGGGATTTTTCTGGACGAGGTCGCGGCGGGCCTCAATCAGCGTCGAGTAGCTCGAATATCCGTAATCGGCGAGAAGGAAAATATTGGGTTTGAACCCGCCCTGCTTCTCCACCTCGAACGGCTCCGAGGTGACGTAACCCTGCTGAATCGAATGCTTGTCGGCGATGAACGGCGCCGAGTTGAATGTATAGGGCTTAATGTTTTCCTCCTTGAAGCCCCAGGCGGAGCGCATCCATGCAAAGAATGAGGTCACGGCGCCTTGGCTCACGTAAGCGGTCGCTTTGGGCAGATCTGTCCACTTGTCGAGCCCGACGCCCGGATGCGACATCATGATTTCCGGATTTTTTTGAAAGTCGGCGGCGACCGGGATGGTCGGGACGTTCTGCTCGACCGCGAGGAAATCGCCGAGCATGTCTCCGCCCATGAAGAATTCGATCTTGCCGGCCACCAGCATCAGGCCGCCATTGGTCTGCGGCCCGCCGGGCATGATGGTTACGTCGAGCCCGTATTTCGCGTAGGTTCCGTCGACCACCGCCTGATAGTAGCCGC
>DATGLU010000217.1:0-5622 GCA_035294045.1 Roseiarcus sp.
CTTGAAGCTTTGCGCGACTACGTCGAAAATGGCGGCGGGCTGGTCATGGTCGGCGGCTATATGACGTTCCAGGGAATCGAGGGCAAAGCGCGCTATCGCGACACGCCTGTCGGGGAGGCGCTTCCCGTCGCCATCGAGCCGGGCGACGATCGCTGCGAAACGCCGCAAGGCGTTACGCCCGAAGTCGTTCAGGCCGATCATCCGATCGTCGCCGGTCTGCCGCGGTCCTGGCCGAATTTGCTCGGCTATAACCGCATCGTCGCCAAGCCGGGCGCCGCGACGATCGCCGTGGTCGGCCGCGATCCTCTGATCGTCGCCGGCGCCCATGGCAAGGGACGCGGCGTCGCCTTCGCCTCCGATTGCGGGCCGCATTGGGCGCCGCCGTCCTTTGTGGATTGGGCGGGCTACGCCCCTCTTTGGCGCCAGATCGCCGGCTGGGCGGCGGGGCGGCTATGATCGCGCCGCTCAACGTTCTGCACTGGGGCGATCCGGCTGCCTCGAAGACCGCCGTCGTTCTGCACGGCATCACCGCGAATGGCGGCGCCTTCGCGCGGCCGGCGCGGATCATGGCGCAGCGCGGGTGGCGCGTCCTTGCGCCCGAGTTGCGCGGCCATGGCGAGAGCCCGCGCGGCGACGGGGACTTCTCGACGGCGGCCTTGCTGCAAGACTTGGCGCGCGCCGTACCAACTTCGCCCGACCTTTTGATCGGCCACTCCTTTGGCGGCTATTTGGCGCAGCGCGGCGTCCTCGACCGCGTATTTCGGCCGCGCGCGCTGGCGCTTGAGGACCCAGTTTCGCATTTTGCCGACAAGCAAACGCCGGCGGAGATGCTGGCTTGGGACAAGGCCAACCTGCCGCGTTCGATCGAGGGATTGCTCGCGCTCAATCCGCTTTGGTCGCGTTTGGACGCGGCCTGGAAGCTCGTCTCCTTGGAGCAGATCGATTTCGCCGATGCGACCGCGGCCTTTTCGGGCAATGCGCCTTGGGACTTGCGTCCCGACGCGGCGAAGATCGCGGCGATGCAGCCGACCGTCTGGATTTTGCCCGAGGTCAGCCGTTTTGTCCCAAGCGAGGACCAGGCGCGGCTCGTCGGCGATGTCGGCGAGACATGCGTCTCGATCGTCCCCGGCGTCGGCCATAGCATTCATCGCGACGCCGTCGAATTGTTCGTCGATACCGTTCTGCGTCTGAGCGAGCAGGCGGGCGTCCGATGAGCGATGACTACATCTTTCTCTACGGCGCCGGGACGCCGAAAGTTCGCGCTCGGCCCGGCGAGAAGCTGCGCGTCTTCACCGAAGACTGCTTTTCCGGGCGGCTGACCACGGTTGACGGCAAGCCGCGCGAAGTCGCGCCGTTTCCGCGCGTCAATCCGCTGACCGGGCCCATCGCGGTCGAGGGCGCGCGGGCGGGCGACGTTCTCGCCATTCACCTTGTTTCGCTGACCCCGGCGCGCGATTGGGGCGTTGCGACCATCTCGCCGAATTTCGGCGCGCTTTCCGGCACCCGCAACAATCCGAACCTGCAGCCCGAGCAGGACGAGAAAGTCTGGATTTGGCGCGTCGACAGAGAAGCGGGGACGGTCGTCACGCGTGTGGGAGAGAAGGACATTTGCGCGCCGCTGCGGCCTTTTCACGGCTCGCTCGGCGTTGCGCCGCCCTATGGCGAAATTCGCGCCAGCGTCGTGCCGGATTCGTTCGGCGGCAATCTCGACATTCCCGATCTCGCCGCCGGCGCGACCCTCTATCTGCGCGTCAATGTCGATGAAGCAAGGGTCTATATCGGCGATGGCCATTTCGCACAGGGCGACGGCGAACTCGCCGGCACGGCGGTCGAGGGCGCGCTGGAGACGGAATTGCTGTTTGGCGTCTGCGCCGGCGACGGTTTCGGCTGGCCGCGATTGGAGACCGACGCCGAGATTGGCGTGATCGGATGCGCCCGCCCGCTCGAAGACGCGGTGCGCATCGCCGCCGAAGGGCTGGTGCGCTGGATCAGCCGGGCGGGATCATTATCGGTGCAGGACGCGCACCAGCTCGTCTCGCAAACCTGCCGGCTGCGCATCGGCAATCTGGTCAATCCGCTCTATTCCGTCGCCGCGTTCATCGACAAGCGTTGGTTGCCGTCCGGGTCGGAGGTTTTTGCCGGTACGCACGAACGGTTCAGAAGGATGACCGGCTGAGGGGCGCTGCGCCTTACCGCTGGCGACCTATCGTTGAGGCCGTCAGTCCCAGGGGATTTGCAGAACCTCGGCGATATCATGATCGGTCCATTCCTGAAGGACCTTCTTGGCCTCGGCGAGCGACAAGGTTCGAGACCGCTCGTCGAAAATCTCGCGGCCGAGGTCGCGATCGACGCCGATTTGGATCCGCTCGCGCAGCACGTAGCCGTCGCCGGCGGTCAGGATTGTTCCGGTGCAAGGATAAGACTTGCCGAGGTGGAGCGTGTCATAGTCGGCGGATGCGATTTTCGCCTCGTTGGCCATCGCTTATCTCCCTTAGGCTCGCCGTGCGCAGCATCGCGCAGACGGACGGCGGTTTCGGGGCGGCTGCCGCGGCTTGGGCAAGGAAAACGTTCTTCGCCGCTTCGCCAAATCGGGACCGGCGCCGGGGCGGAGGCCTTGCGGCAGAGTGGCTGGGGGACCTGGATTCGAACCAAGATTGACGGAGTCAGAGTCCGCAGTTCTACCGTTGAACTATCCCCCAACGGTCGCTCGGTTGAAGCCGGCTAAATAGCCAAGGCCGGCGCGGCGCGCAAGGGGCGGCGCTCGCCATTTCTGTTCGCTTGCCGTTCGGCGCCAGCGAGGGCACTCTCGCCGCCGGCGCCCGTGTTTGGGCGCGGGATATGATTAAGCAGGGAGGCCTAGAGGCTGATGGCGCAACAAAAAATCCTCGTCGCGCAGGGCGGCGGGCCGACCGCCGTGATCAATCAATCCCTGGTCGGCGTCGTGCTGGAGGCGCGGAAATTCGCCGATGTCGGCGCCGTCTATGGCGCCGCGCATGGCGTGCGCGGCGTCGTCAACGAGGATTTCATCGATCTGACGCAGGAGACGACCGTCAATCTCGAAGCGGTGGCCGAAACGCCGGCCGCGGCGCTCGGCTCGACCCGCGACAAGCCCGATCTCAAATATTGCCAGGAAATCCTGCGCGTCCTCAAAGCGCATGGCGTCGGCGCGTTCTTCTATATCGGCGGCAACGATTCCTCCGACACCGCGCGCATCGTCGCCGAGGAGGCGCGAAAGAGCGGTCATCCCCTGCGGGCGATGCATATCCCGAAGACGATCGACAACGACCTTGTCGGCAACGATCATACGCCCGGCTATCCCTCAGCGGCGCGTTTCGTCGCCCAGGCCTTTATGGGCGTCAATCTCGACAATGCGGCGCTGAAAGGCGTCTATTGCGCCGTCGTCATGGGCCGCCATGCCGGTTTCCTGACGGCCGCCTCGGCCATGGCGCGCCAGTCGCCCGGCGACGGGCCGCATCTCATCTATCTGCCCGAGCGTCCTTTCGTCGTCGATCGATTCCTCGCCGATGTGAAGGCGGCCTATGACAAGCATGGCCGCTGCATCGTCGCCGTTTCGGAAGGCGTGCATGACGAGAAGGGCGAGCCGATTCTCGCCAAGCTGGCGGCGGGCGGTCTTGAAAAAGACGCGCATGGCAATGTCCAGCTTTCCGGCACCGGCGCGCTCGCCGACTTGTTGTGCGAGGAGATCAAGGCGAAGCTCGGCATCAAGCGCGTGCGCGGCGACACGTTCGGCTATTTGCAGCGCTCGTTTGTCGGCTGCGTCTCGAATGTCGATCAGCGCGAGGCGCGCGAAGTCGGCGAAAGGGCCGTGCAATTCGCGCTGCGCGGCGAGGGCGACGGCTCGGTCGCGATCAAGCGCGTCGGCGACTACGCGGTCGACTATCAGAAGGTCGCGCTGGAATCGGTCGCCGCCAAGACGCGCGTGATGGAGGACCACTTCATCGCGCCCGCCGGCAATGACGTGACCGACGCGTTCCGCCATTATCTTCGTCCGCTGCTCGGCGCCGATATGCCGGAAGTTGCTCGGCTGCGCGGCGTCAAAGTCGCAAAAATTGGGAAATGACGATCAAGCCGGTTCAAAAGCTTCGCGTCGCGGTTGGATGAACGCTCGCGACTCGGATAGAGTCGCGCCTGCGAATCTGCGTCACCGGGCCCGGCGATAGCGATGAAGCGCTTCGTTATTGTAGTCGTCAGTCTGTTGTCAGCCGCCCCGGCTTGCGCGGCGACGATCGTCGCCGCGCCAGTCGGCCCGCGGGAGACCGGCGCGATCGTCGTCTCAGGGACGCTGAAGCCTGGCGACGACGAAGTATTCTCCAAGAGATTGATGCAGTTTCCGAAGGGGATCGTCGTTTTCCAGGGCGATGGCGGGGATCTGCAAGCCGCCATCAAGATCGGCACGGCGATCCGATTGAAGAATTACGCGACCCTCGTGCCGACCGACAGCAATTGCGCATCGGCCTGCGCTGTCGCTTGGCTCGGCGGCGCGCCGCGCCTGATGGAGGACGGATCGCAGATCGGCTTCCACGCCGCCTATGCGTTAAAGAACGGCCAGACGACGGAAGCCGGCGTTCCCAACGCTCTGCTCGGCGCCTATCTGGGCAAGATCGGGCTGCCGGACCGCGCCGTCGTCTACATCACCGAAGCGCCGCCGAGCGGCATGAAATGGCTGAGCTCCACCGATGCGGAAAAAATGGGAATCGACGTCAGGACGATCGCCGGGCCGAAACCGCCGGCTTTCTCCGCGTCGCCTTCAAATGCTCCCGCGCTGACCGCGACTCGCGATCAGCATGTCAAAAGCCACGTGAAGCGGCCGAAAGCCGCGCATGCCGGAGCGAAGGACAAGCGCTATTTCGGCTCCTGGGTGATGGCCGCCTTGCGCAAGCTTGGGACGAGCGCGGCGGAAGCAAAACCCGCGCCTCCGACGGGCGCGCCCATCCGCGGCCGGTAAGGCGCGCCTTAAACCGAAAAGCTCACCCCGCAGCCGCAAGAGGCGACGGCGTTGGGGTTCTTCACCCGGAACGCCTGGCCCATCAAATCGTCGACGAAATCGACTTCGGCGCCGGCCATATATTCGAGCGACACCGGATCGATCAGAAGGGTCGCGCCGTCGCGCTCAACCACGAGATCGTCGCCGGCGCGGCTCTTTTCGATATCGAAGGAATATTGAAAGCCCGAACAGCCGCCGCCTTTCACGGAGACACGCAAAGCGGCGCCGGGCTCTTCGCTCGACAGAATTTTCGCGAGCCGGCGGGCCGCGCTCGCGCTGATCGTCACGGAGGCGGCGCTTCCACCATTCGTCGAAACAGCGTCCATCGTCAAACCTTCAAATGCGCATCAGGGCGCTTCACAAAAGCTCTGAGGATTAAGATAGGCTCGCCGGCGTCAAGCTTCAATCTGCGGCCGGGGAGCGCGGAATGGACGGGTCATTGGGCAAGCGCGCCCCTTATGCGGCCGATCCCGCCGCCTCGCGGGGGCGTGTTTTCCCCGAGCCGCCATCGCCGACCCGCACCGATTTCCAGCGCGACCGGGACCGCATCATCCATTCGACGGCGTTCCGGCGGCTCGCCCATAAAACCCAAGTCTTCGTCTATCACGAGGGCGATC
>DATGLU010000218.1:0-6807 GCA_035294045.1 Roseiarcus sp.
GATCGTCTCGGCGCATGAGCGGTTGCTGAAGCCTGACCGGGCGATTTTCGAATTGCTGCTAAGCCGCTATGGGCTGAAAGCGGAGGAATGCCTGTTCATCGACGATTCCGCCGCCAATATCGCCGGCGCGCGCGACGTCGGCATGGCGGCGCATCATTTCAAGGACGCGGCGTCTCTGGAGCGCGCGCTGGTCGCGTATGAGCTCATCTGACCATCGGCTCAAAACGGCGCCGGCCCGCGGCGCCTCCTTAGACGATTTCGACCGCGCCCGATAACCTGTCGCTCCTCGAGCCGCCGGTTGCGGCGGTTTCACTGCCGAAAGTTCGTTCTGTCGCCATGGCCATCGATGATCGTACTCGCCTTGCAGCGCCCCGCATTCTCAGGATCACTCTGATTGGCGCGCTCGCCGGAGCGGCAGGGGGATATTTCGCCGTGCGGGCGGCTGGAATGACCGGGATCTATGGAGCCGAACGCGGGCTGCTGAGCGGCGCCCTCATCGGCTGCGCGCTCGGCTCGCTGAACATCTTTGTGCTCGAAGCGCCGATCCGCAGCGGCGGCGTTCGCCGCGCGCCTTTCCTCCTGCATGTCGCCCTAAAATCGGTGATCTACCTCATCGTGTTCTTGCTCGGCGCCTGGATAGGCTTCCAGCTCGTGCCAATCCCGGGCTCTACCCGCTTCGAAATCGGACTCGGCGACCTCTTGTACTTTATCGCGATCAGTTTCGTGGTGAGCTTCCTATTCGATTTGAACAGCCTGCTCGGCCAGAACGTTTTGCTGAATTTCGTCAGCGGCCGCTACTTTCAGCCGCGCGTCGAGCAGCGCATTATGCTGATGATCGACATGAGGAATTCGACATCCGTCGCTGAGCGCCTGGGCGAGATCGATTTTCATCGCTTGCTCAATCGCTTCGTCGGCGACCTCACAGGTCCGATCGTCGTCTGGAAAGGCCAGATCCACAAATATGTCGGCGACGAGCTGATTGTCACCTGGCCGCTCGCCGCCGGCCTCAAAGACGCGCGCTGCCTGCGCGCTTGCTTCGGCGCGATTGCGCGGCTTGCCGAGCTCTCCCCATTCTACCAGGGCGAATTCGGCCTCTCTGTGGATTTGCGCGCGGCCCTCCATTGCGGACCTGTTGTTGTCGGCGAGATGGGAACGATCAAGAAGGAAATCGCCCTCATCGGCGACACCATGAACACCACCGCCCGCATCGTCGACGCCTGCCGCGACAGCGGCGAATTGGTTCTTGCCTCCGCGGCGCTGATGCGCAGCCTAACCGCTCTCCCGCCCGGCTTCGACGCGCGCCCCCTGGGACCGATCCCGTTGCGCGGCAAGAAGAGCCCGGTCGAACTCTTCGCGTTGAAAGCGGCGCCGCCCGCGGCGTGACGCCAGACAGGCTTGCAGGCGCGCAGGGACGACACGACGCCTAGACAATGTCGTCGACGCGCGCCGGCTTCCTCTCTCTGCTCGGTTTCGCCGGCGCGGGCGTTTTACTCTCCGCCCGCTCGATCTCCTCTTTGACGACCCTGCCGGTACGAGCCACGTGATGAGAGAGGATGCGCGAAGCGGCGGCCGAATCGCGCGATTCGAGCGCGATCAGCAGGTCTCGATGTTCGGCGACCGAATCGTCCCAGCGCGATCGCGAAGCCAGAGCGAGAAAGCGCGCCCGCTCGGCGCGGGCGAAGAGTCCGTCATGAGTGGCGGCAAGAATAGGATTTTTCGCGCAGGCGACGACCAGCCGATGCGCGTCTTGATTGGCCGCGAAATAATCGTCGCGGTCGCCGCGGTCGTGATGCAGCTCCATTCGCTCTTGCAACTGGCGGAGACGCTTGAGATCGTTGGCGCTCGCCCGCTCCGCCGCCAGTCCGGCCGCCATTCCTTCAACGCCCGCCATTACTTCGAAAACCTGCTCGATCTCCGCGCCGCGCAGGGCGGCGATTTGCGACGTCCGGTTGGAGCGCAGCTCGATCAGCCCCTCGACGGCCAATAGCTTCAGCGCTTCCCGCAGCGGAGTGCGTGAAATGCCAAGCGATTGGCTGAGCTCCGTCTCGATGATTGGCGCGCCTGGGGGGAGTTGCCCGCGCACAATGAGTCCACGCAGCCGCGTGCGCGCTTGCTCGTGCAAAGCGACGGCTGGGGGCAGTCTCTTGCCCAGCTTCAGCGGCGAAAATTTCTGACTTCTGGCCGGCATTTTTGAGCGCTTCCGCGTTGTTGCGGCTATGCTTTTATCATCTTTTGAGTGGTTTTGGAATCGTCGCAACCGGCATTCTGTATGCAGAATGTTGTTGACAAAAGGCAGCGGCGCGAACATGCTCTGCATGCTCGCGCGGCAAGCGCAATGAGTTGTCAAGGGAGGAAGCGATGACGGCGATGAGGATGGCGCGGCTGCGGCCGGCCGCGACGGCGTTGATGCTAAGCTTAGGCGCGGCTTGGTCGCCAGCATTGGCCGGCGATGTGAAAGTCGTCTTCCCGATCGCCAATGATCCGACCGAACTGCCTCAGGTTTGGCCGGAAGAGGCCGGCGTGGATTCGGGAAAGTTGGTCAAGCTGTCGCAATGGATCAGAGATTCGAGGTTCGATATCCGCAGCCTGGTCGTCGTCAAGGACGGCAAGATCGTCTTCGAGCGCTACAGTTCCGGGCTGACCCGCGACAATAACTACGAACTTTATTCGATCACCAAGGCGGCCACCGGGATTCTCGCCGGCGATCTGATCGACGAAGGCAAGATCAGTCTGGACAGTTCGGTCAAGGACGTTCTCGAAAAGACCCGCCCGGATCTGAAGGACGCGTTGGCGGACAAGGGCAAGGTCAAACTGCGCAATGTTCTAAACATGACGACAGGCCTGCGTTACGATTTCAAGCCGCCGAACGACCCGATCTATTACGAAGCGCCGGACCGGCTGAAGCTGGCCGCGACGACGACCCCGGAACTCGAGCCGGGCAAGGTCTTTCAGTATATGGACGTGAACCCCATTCTCGCCACCGCCATGCTGACCGCCGCGGCGGGACAGAAGCTCGAAGACTACGCCGACAAAAAACTGTTCCAGCCGCTTGGCATGAAGCATGCCGCTTGGCAGCGCGCGGACCAAAAGGGGCTCGTTTCCGGCGGCTGGGGCTTAAGGCTTCGTGCGGTCGACATGGCGCGGCTTGGCATGCTGGCGCTGCAGGACGGTCGCTGGAACGACAAGCAGGTCGCCCCCGCCGCCTGGATGAAAGCGATGACGACCGGTCAAAGCACGCCGTTCTTCGGCTACTATTGGTGGGTCAACAACATTGTCGAGGGCGGCGTCGAAGGAGGCGGCCAGCCGGAATTCGACACGATGGGCTTCAAGGGTCAGAACATCGTCGTCCTGCCGAAATACAATGCGGTCGTCACCATGACCAGCATGCTGTCGCCCAACGGCGGCCTGCGCGACGCTCAATGCCTGCAGATCATGCGCTACATGATGAGCGAATACATCCTGCCGGCGCTTGACGGGAAGCCTTCCGAGCCAAGCGATGCGCAGAAAAAGGCGCTGCTCGCCGAATTGCAGCTCGCCGAAGACAGCAAAGGCGTGCCCGGCTTCGCCGCCGACCCGACGGACACCCCGCAATAAAGCCAGGCGGACCCTCAGTCCGAAGCGCGGATCAAGATACGTCCGGCGGAGAGCATAGCGCTCCCCGCCGCTGAGCCAAAGGCGAAGGCGATCGCGATGCGGATTCTTGTCCTCAATCCCAATTTCAGCGAAGGAATAACCAAGCGTCTGATGGCGGCGGCGGTCAAGGCCGCCGCGCCGGGCGTTACGATCTCGTCCGCCACCGCGTCGCGCGGCGTTCCTTACATTTCGACAAGGGCGGAGGCGCAGATCGGCGGCGCAATCGCGCTGGAGATGCTCGCCGAGCGGCACCGCGATTGCGACGCGGCGATCATCGCCGCTTTCGGCGACCCAGGTCTTCTCGGCGCGCGCGAGCTCTTCGACATTCCGGTGATCGGGATGGCCGAGGCCGCGATGCTCACCGCCTGCATGTTGGGGCGGCGTTTCGCGATCGTGACGTTCGCGCGCGCTTTGGGTCCCTGGTACCAGGACTGCGTCGAGATGCACGGCATGAAAGAGCGATGCGCCGGTCTCTGCATGGTCGATGAGCCGTTCGACTCGGTGAGCGACGTCCAGGTCGAAAAAGAGGAGTTGCTCGTCACAGAGGCGAAGCAAGCGGTCGTTTCGCTCGATGCCGACGTCATTATTCTCGCGGGCGCGCCGCTCGCCGGGCTGACCGACAAGGTTCGCGCGCGCATTCCCGTGCCGGTTGTGGATCCGATCGCCGCCGCGGTCAAACAGGCGGAGGGTTTGATCGGGCTCAACCTGCGCAAGCCGGTCGCCGGAAGCTTCCGCCGCCCGGACGCTAAACCCACGCGTGGCCTATCGCAGGCGCTGGCTGGGCGCATCGAGCGCAATGACGACGATGCCGGCGATCTCGGCGCCGCGAGGGGCGTGCGCCCGCGAGGATAGCCGGCCGCGGCGGACGCAAGGCGCGTCTGGCGGCTCATCTCATCGGGACAAATACTCAAATGGGCATTCCGCTTTCCGAGGCGGAAGTCGATCGGGAGGAAAAGCATGGCGGCCATCACTGCGCCGGTCTTCGCCAAGGACATGCGACCCACTGCTGTCCGCTGGCGGATATTTCTCCTCATGCTGGCGCTCATCGCGCTGAACTATGTCGATCGCGCCTCGCTCTCTGTGGCGATGCCGATGATCGGCAAGGAGTTTCATCTCGACCCCTCCACAGAAGGAATTCTGCTCAGCTCGTTCTTCTTCGCCTACGCCGCCATGCAGATACCCGGCGGCTTTCTTGCCGACCGCTATAAGCCACGCCTCATCATCGCTGCGGCGACGTTCGGTTGGGGACTGTTTCAGGCCCTTGCGGCTTTGTCGACGAATTCGTTCGGGCTCTTCGTGACCCGCCTCGGCCTCGGCGTCGCCGAAGCGCCGATCTATCCAGCCGGCGGCAAGCTCAACGCGATATGGATGACCCGCAACGAGCGCGCCCGTGGCGCGACCTTGCTTGACGGCGGCGCTCCGCTCGGCGCGGCGCTTGGCGCGCTGATCATCGCCGGGCTCATCGCCGAATTCGATTCCTGGCGGATGTCCTTCGCGATTGCGGGAATAGGGACGGTGCTGTGCGGCGCATTCGCCTGGTGGTATATCAGGAACGATCCGCGCGACCACCCAGCGGTCAACGAGGCGGAGGCCCGCTTCATCGCGGAGGCGCACGGCCGCGAGGACGCCGAAGCGCTTCCGCCGACAGGCGGCGGGCTCGGCGGCTTCTTCCTTTACCGGTCGGTCTGGTGCATGGGACTCGGCTGGATGTTCTTTAACGTCGTTTTCTACGGCCTTCTGACCTGGATGCCGACCTACCTCTACCAGGTCCACGGACTCGATATCAAGCAACTGGGCGGCTCTCTTTTCATCATGTTCTTCGCAGGCTTCGTCGGCGAGCTTGTCGGCGGGCAGGTCGCTGATTTTTGGCGCATGCGCGGCGGCGCGGAAAACACGGTCTTTCGCACCATTTTCTCGGTCGCGGCGATCGTCGCCACAGCGTCTCTTTTTCTCGTCGCCTTTGTCGAAAGCTCGGCCGCAATTGTCGCCCTGTTGTCCGCGACGCTCTTCTTCTTGCGATGGTGCGGCATGTATTGGGCGATCCCGTCCATCCTCGGTTCGCGCGCCCGCTCGGGATTCCTCGGAGGGTTTATGAATCTCTGCGGAAACATAGCCGGAATGGCGACGCCGATCATCGTCGGCGCGATCGTGCAGGCGACAGGGTCGTACTTTCTGGCGCTGATGTTCTTCGCCGGTTCCGGCGTCGCGCTCGTCGCGTGCTCGCTGGGGATCGATTACCGCGGAAGAATTCCGATCTAAGCGCCGGCCGACCGGCGCGATCGCGCTTCTTGGAGAGATCTGGTTTCGGTCAAAGCGCCGGCGACCGCCACGTCACAGCTCAGGTCGCCTGCGGCGTCTCTGACCAACTCGCCAAGGCGCAAGGTGTTCACCAGCGGAGCCGCCCGCTCTCTCTGACCCGCGCGGACCTGACGGAAAGAAAAAATTCGGAGCCGGGATGTGCTGTCACGCCGGCTCGTCTTCGAGAATACGGCCGCCGAGACTCGGCCGTTCTGCTTCCGTGGAAGGCTGTCCAGGCGACGGTTGCGCGGGATGAGACGTGGATTTGGCCGCACTGGACGCTTCCGGCAAAGCGACAGGCGGCGGACGTTCGCGCCTGATTGGCGATGCGCCGCGAATCGCGGTTTCAAACCAGGGCGGGTATTGGGCGTTCCTCCCGCGCTTTTAACGGCCGCTGCGGCATGCCGCCGCATGCCGATCAACTCGCTGCCGTCGCGCTAAAATCCCAACACTTCCTGATTGATCGACGCCTCCAGGCCGCCGTCCACCGGGATGTTGGCGCCGTTGATCCAGCGCGCGCCGTCCGAGCAGAGGAAGAGAATGACCGGCGCGATGTCCGGCGGCGCGCCGGCGCGGCCGACCCGGGCGATGTCGCTGTCGACGCGCGGACCGCCGAACACCGCGCGGAATTCCTTCAGGATCGGGGTCGTCACCGGGCCGGGGCTGACGGCGTTGACGCGCAGGCCCCGATCCTTGAACAGCGGCTGGTGAGCGGCCCGCTGCGTCCAGAGCAGGAGCAATTCCTTCGACAGTGGGTAGCCTTCGGCGTCGGGCACGTCATAGGCGGCGAGCAGCCCGGCAATGTCGGGGAAGCCGCCTGGCGCGATCATCGCCTTGGCCCGCTCGAGATTGGCGCGCCAGCCATAGCCGGCAATG
>DATGLU010000219.1:0-4941 GCA_035294045.1 Roseiarcus sp.
AGACTCATTTCCGGGACGGCGCCGCGTCCGTTGCGCTCCTCCGGAACGAACGCCAAGCCCAGGCGGCGTCGTTTGTGAGGCCCCCAATCCCCGCATGGCGCGCCGGCGATCGACAAGCTTTCGCGCAACGCTCGAGGCAAGGTCGCCTCACCTGAAAGCACGGCCGCGAGCTCCCTTTGGCCATTGCCGGAAACACCGGCTATTCCGACGATCTCACCCGGCCTCACCGCGAGATCGATATTCTTAAGAATCGTTCCGAATGGATCGGCAGGTTGGTAGTCAAGACTGCGCAGTTGCAGGGCGGGCGTCGTCGCAGGTCGGGGCGGACGACGCGCCGCTGTCGGGATATCTCGCCCGATCATCAAGCGGGCGAGCGTCTCGTTGGTCTCCTCCGCCGGCCTGACCGTGGCAATGACCCTGCCTCCGCGCATGACCGTAGCGCGCTGGCAAAGGGCTCGGATTTCCTCCAGCTTGTGGCTGATGAAAAGAATGGCGCACCCGTCGTTGGCAAGCCGACGAATGGTTTCGAACAGCGCCGGAATTCCGGTCGGCGGCAGCACCGAGGTCGGCTCATCCATGATGAGCAAACGAGGTCGCTGCAGCAAGCAGCGCACAATCTCGACGCGCTGTCGCTGGCCGACTGAGAGCGAATGGACAAGGGCGCGCGGATCGATCGGCAAGCCGAACCGTCCGCCGATTTCCGCAATGCGCTGCTCAAGGCCGCGGGGGGTCTCTCCGGGCATTGTCAGCGAGATATTCTCCGCGACCGTAAGCGACTCGAGCAAAGAAAAGTGCTGAAAAACCATGCCAATGCCGAGGCTTCGCGCTTGCGCAGGCGCGCCTATGGCCACATCCTGGCCCTGCCAGCGAATCCGACCGGAGTCGGGCGCTAGAACGCCGTATATGAGCTTCATCAGAGTGCTCTTTCCGGCGCCGTTTTCTCCAAGGACGGCATGGATCTCGCCTGAGAACACGCTGAGCGACACATCATTGTTAGCCACAATGGAAGGGAACGCCTTGGTGACGCCAACCAGCTCGAGAAGCGGCGTATCGCCTTTCCCCTGGTTCAAGGCTTTGTTCGCTGAAGCTTTAGCGTCCATTGGCGTCTGCCTCAAAGCGGCGCATCCCTATGCCCCTGCACTTCCTCAAATTGGCGCGCCGTCATGATCGTCAGCCTACAGATCGAGCACAAGCAGCTTTGATTTCGCTCGCGAAACGCACGGCGTCATCAGCCGGCCAGACTCGCGCTCCTCGTCCGAGAGGAAGACGTCATTATGCTCGGGTTCGCCATCGATGACCGCGGTGAGGCACGTCCCACATACGCCCTGTTCGCAACTCGTCTTGATCTCGATCCCCGCCTCGCGCAGAACGCTGATGATTGTCTTGCCCGAAGGCACAAGGAGCTCGATTCCGCGCTTTGCGAGGCGCACGACAAACTCGCTGTCCCCGGGCGTGAGTTTTGGCGGCTCGGCGGAGAAATGCTCAAGCACCAGAGATCGGGCTGGCCAATTGGCTTGCTCGGCTGACGAACGGACCACGTCCATAAAAGGATTGGGACCACACAGATAAATGACATCATCTCGCCCAGGGGCGCTGAGGATTTCGTCGAGAACGTCGTTGAGGACCGGCGGCACGAGTCCAAAATGATAGAGTACGTGATCTGCCCATGGGCTCCTCGTGATGAAATCTCTGAAAGCTAATTCCTGAGCCGATCGCGCGAAATAGTGAAGGACAAAGTCTGCGCGTTTCGCCGCCAACGCCTGAGCCATGCTTAAGAGAGGCGTTACTCCGATGCCGCCGGCCATGAGAAGGCTGCGGCCGCTATTGACACGCAGTGCAAAATTATTTCGCGGACGACTTATTTTGAGGCGCGATCCTTCGGTGAGTTGACCGTGCATAGCCGTCGACCCGCCCCTGCTATTCGGCTCGCGTTTGACCCCCAACACGTAGCGGCTGTTGTCGGCGGGGTCGTTGACCAATGAATACTGGCGGCAAATGCCGGGCAGCGGATAAACGTCGATATGCGCGCCAGCCTCGAATGCGGGCAAAGGGCCGCCTGAAGCCGACTCCAGCACGAAGCTCCGGATTTCTGAGGTCTCGACCCGAATCTTCCGAACCACCACGTCGAGATCGCCGACGGCGTCCAGCATTTAGGCGAACTCCGAAATGCCCGACATGGCGTCGAATTTGGGCAGACGCATAAAGCTGCGCAGCCAGTTTCGCAGGGCGGGATAATCCTCCAGGCCAATGCCGCCGTCGTTGGAAAGCGCAGTATAGGGAAAGCAAGCCACATCTGCGATCGTCGGATGACCGCCGACGATCCAAGTTCCGCCTTCGATTTCGCGGCGCGTCAAGTGATCGTCCAGGATGCGGAACGCAGCATGCGCATTTCTCCTGGCCATCTTGATGTCCAGATCATAGCCAAGGAGATCGTGCAGTCGAGCTGCGGACGCAGCCATCAATTCGCCGCCGGCGAACATGACCCACATCATGATCGGCCCGAAGAGCTCGGGGTCACGCGGCAGCCATAGATTGGATTTATCATACTTATTCGCGAGATGACACAAAATCGCCTGCGCGTCGCGTAAGCGAATACCGTCGTCGTCCAGAACGGGAATTTGAGCCAGCGGATTGATAGTACGGAATGTCTCAGTCCGGTGCTCGCGCTCAGGGAAGAATGCGACTGGATGACGCTCGTATTCCAAATCCAAAAAGTCGAGCAGAAGCCGGACTTTGTAACAGCTTCCCGACAGGGAATAGTCGTAGAGCGTGAGCGCCATGGCTGTCTACGCCGCCTTCTTCTCGTAAACGCCAAATTGGAAATTCTTCGCTTTGAGCCAACGTCGAAAAGCGATCGAACTGGCGTCAGCGCGAGTGGGAAGTTCTATCGTGGGGTCGAGAGGCAGAAGAGCCGGCCGCTGGTTCTCGAGGATCACACGATCCTGTGCAAAAATGGTCTGCTGGAAATCGATTATGCTCGTCAGCGCACTTTCCCGATCGACGATCGCCAGCGGCATGTAGGCGAGACATTCCGTTTCGCCGATCGGTTGAACGAAGAGGCAAATGGCGTCATTGCGCGTAGGATCATCAAAAACATTCTTGTAGAGCATGACGCTGAAGGGAGACATTACCCGATATGCATAGTGCGTCATCTGGCCGCCCCTCGACGCTTTCGATGCCGCCGGTTGGTAGAACTGGCAATCGATCGCCCAGATCTCATCGGCATCCTTTCGGTGTTCCGTCTTGTAAGCCAAAACTTCAGTACGCTCCGGCGCGCCGAGTATGTCCGTGTGAACGAAAGAGAAGTGGGCCATATCGAGGAAATTCTCGATGATTCGAAACGGGCTCGTGTGGACGCCGACGCTTCCGCAACCCGTGATTCGCCGGTCAGGCTCGTCGAATTCCGGAATTTCAGGGAGCGGTCGAGTCGGCTCGCCGAGCGTCGTGAAAACGCAACAATACTTGGCTTGTACCGGCAATTGTCGACCCTGCTTTCCGTGTTCATCACATTCAAAGACTTCGAACAAATTGACGCCAGTCCGACGGACTTCTATTTCCTGTCCGAGTAGGACAGTGCGGTATTTTCCTCCCGGGGCGACTTTTTCCGGCCAGCCGCAGGCGACCCACTCGTTGAGCGCGGCGCGATCGGTTGTGACGGCCATTCCGCTTGCCTCCTTGGGTTATGACTGAGCCTCGATGGAGCCGCGAAGGCGCTCCAGGCGAGCGGCCCAAGCGAGCCGCGCTTTGACGTCCTTCGCCCCATCTCCTTTCGCCACGACGTGCAGCCCGGTCTTCCTTTCGTCGACCGGTTGAATAGCGATGAGGAGGGAAAGCTCTCCCGCGCTGACAAACGCCGCTTCTTCCCCGATTTCTTCGACGCGGCCCCCGCTCCAATCGAAAGTTGCGAGGCCGCCTTTAACGGCGACGACTTGGCGCGCGACGTAAACGCTTCGAATCGATTGCCAGCCTTGGTCTGGGCCCGCGTCGGGCAGCGGAGCGTTTGGCGACTCGGATAGGTTCGTCCAGATGATCCCGTATCGTTCCTTTGAGCGATAGACATTGGCGCAGATCGTCTTTGGCGGCGCCAAATCGGGATGGGCTGGGATAGAGGCGCAGTGACCTCCTGGCTCGTATCCCCATCCGTGGTAGATGCAGCGCAACATGCCTTCTCGCACAAAACCGAAGCTCAGGCGCATGCCGCGATGCGGGCAGCGGTCCTCCCAGACGTTTGCGGGACCTTTCTCAGCCCGCCAAACCGCAATGGCGTTACCGCCGATAACCGCCGGATTGCTCGAGCCTGGCTTGATCTGTCCGTCAAGCGCTACGCCGATCCAGCGGTCCAGTCTCTCCGCCACGCCTCTCTCCCTTTGAAAACAGCCGCGCCTAGGCGATGGCGCCCTCATGTTTCCATAGAGCCTATGAATGGTTGACGCCCCGGCATAGACGGCTATCTTGGAACAGTCGTTCAAACTTCTTGAACAAATTGAACATGCTTGTTGAGGACATTACGACCTTTCTACAGGTCGCCTCCAGCGGATCCCTTTCGTCCGCCGCTCGAGCTTCGGGCAAGCCAAAAGCAACAATCAGCCATCAGCTCCGTAGACTTGAGTACGAACTCGGCGCGGCGCTGTTCGTGCGATCAGCAAATCGGCTGACCCTGAGCGAGGTCGGGCTGAATTTTCTCGATCACGCCAAAAGCATCCGACGGGCAAGCGAGCGCGGTCTGGACGCGGTGCGGCGCAGCCGGAATTTGACCGTGGGAACGATTCGCGTGGCCTCCGCCGGCGAGTTCACAACAAACCTGGTGACCCCTCTCGTCCTGCACTTCGCGCGCAACTACCCGCAACTCAGACTGGAGGTTGTCGTTCTTCGCGGCGATACCTTGCTGAGCTCTCGCGATAGCCTCGACTGCATCATTTACCTTGGCGAACCGCCGATGCC
>DATGLU010000220.1:0-2059 GCA_035294045.1 Roseiarcus sp.
GCCAAGGACGGCGCCGCCGCCTTGCTGGAGCGCGAGCTCGCCGCCAAGAACTATCGCGTGCAGACGATCGCGATGGGGGCCAATACCGATCCCTACCAGCCGATCGAGCGGCAATACCGCATCACCCGCTCGATCCTCGAAACGCTCGCCAAATACGATCATCCGGTCGGCATCGTCACCAAGTCCAATCTCGTCATCCGCGACCTCGACATTCTCGGCCCGATGGCCAAGAAGGGGCTGGTCAAGGTCTTCCTCTCGGTGACGACGCTCGACCGCGATTTGGCGCGGCGCATGGAGCCGCGCGCGCCGACGCCGGAGCGGCGGCTCGAAGCGATCCAGCGGCTGAGGGAGGCCGGCGTGCCGGTCGGCGTGATGGCCGCGCCGATCATTCCGGCGATCAACGATTCCGAGATCGAGACGATTTTGACCCGCGCCTACGCCACCGGCGCGCGCGAGGCCGGCTACACGCTGCTGCGCCTGCCGCTGGAATTGCGCGATATTTTCCGCGAATGGCTGCTCGTCAATTATCCCGACAAGCTCAAGCACGCTTTGTCGCTGATCCAGTCGACGCGCGGCGGCAAGGACTACGATTCGACCTGGGGCCGCCGCATGGCCGGCTCCGGCCCCTATGCCTGGATGATCGGCCGACGATTCGAAATCGCCGCCAAGAAGCTCGGCTTCAGAGAGGAGGGCGAGAAGCTGAGGTTAGACCTGTTCCATCCGCCGGAGCGAGGCGAGAGGGAGGGGGCGAAGCAGTTGAGCTTGTTTTGAGGCGCGCCGCCGTCGCGTTCCCCTCTCCCGAAGGGCTACGGGATTCACACATCGTAAAAACAGACTCAAATACAGAGACTTAGCTGACTATCGGTTTTGCAAAAGCGGGGAAGCAGAGCCCGTCACACCGATTGAAAAGATTCGTCTTTTCCTATCCCGATGGCGGTCTCAAAAAAGATGCGTGAATGCCGTAGCCCTCCGGGAGAGGGGTTACGCGGCGCTTGGCAGGATTCGCTCGATCAGCTTGTCCTCGGCGCCCGCCAGCTCGCTTGCACCATATTGGCGCGGGCCCTCGCCGCGCAGCCGCGCGGCGGCATAGGCCTCGTTCAGGCCGGCTTGCCCCTCCGCTAAAGAAGCGGCGGCGGCCAACCGGGCGAGGCGCTCGCAGAAGCGGCGCGCATGGCGCTCCTGCAAGGCGGCCGGCGCGACATCAAGGCCGAGCGCCTTGGGATCGAGCGCGCACGCTTCGCCCAGCTTGGCGATGACCGCCGCCGCGCCGTCGGGGCTACGCGAGACGGCGCGCATCACATCGAGAGCCATCACATTGCCCGAGCCTTCCCAGATCGCGTTGACCGGCGCCTCGCGATAGGCGCGCGCCAGCGGCCATTCCTCGACATAGCCATTGCCGCCGAGGCACTCCATCGCCTCATAGATCAGGTGCGGCGCCGATTTGCAGATGAGATACTTCGCCGCCGGCGTGACCAGGCGCGCATAGGCCGCTTCGCCGGCGTCCTCGCCGGCGCGGTCGAACGCGCGCGCCAGGCGCAAGGCGAGCGCCGTCGCGCCCTCGACCTCCAGCGCCAGATCGGCGAGCACCGCGCGCATCAGCGGCTGGTCGATCAGGCGACGCTGGAAGACGCGCCGCCAGCTTGCGTGATGCGCGGCTTGCGCCAGAGCGAAGCGCATCAGCCCGGCCGAGGAGATGGCGCAATCGAGCCGCGTCAATTGCACCATTTCAAGTATGGTCTTGACGCCCTGGCCTTCCTCGCCGACCCGCTCGGCGAACGCGCCGACGAACTCGACTTCCGAGGAGGCGTTGGAGCGATTGCCGAGCTTGTCCTTGAGCCGGCGAAAGAAGATCGCGTTTTTTGATCCGTCCGGCCGGAAGCGCGGCAGGAGAAAGGTCGTCAGCCCGCCCGGCGCTTGCGCGAGAACCAGGAACGCGTCGCACATCGGCGCCGACATGAACCATTTCGCGCCGGTGATCTCGTACCCCTCCGCGACCGGCGCCGCGCGGCTCGTATTGGCGCGCACGTCCGTGCCGCCTTGCGGCTCGGTCATGCCCATG
>DATGLU010000221.1:0-6428 GCA_035294045.1 Roseiarcus sp.
CTCCGCCGCGTACGCGGCTCCGCTCCGCGCCGGAAACGGCCGTAATGGTCGACGGTGAAACAGCCGTGACATGAGAACAACAAGTGAATACTGTCAGGAATCAGCCCGGTCCAAACTGTCAGGAATCAACCCGGTCGCACACCCCAGCGCAAGATGAGAGGGTCGCGGAGATCGTACCTTTGTCGGCCGGCGGCCGACGCCCTTGCTTCTGCGCTTTTTCGCTATATCCTCACAGAAATAACGACAATCGTGCGCGTTGCGGGAGCCGTCGATGCGGTCTTTGCTTCTCCTGTTGACCATCGCGCTGAGCGTGGCCTTCGCCGCGCCGGCTTTCGCCGAACCGCCGGTGATCGTCTTCGCCGCCGCCAGCATGAAAACCGCGCTCGATGAAGCCGCCGCCGCTTTTCACGCCGAGACCGGCGCGGAGATCAAGATTTCCTATGGCGGGTCTTTGGCGCTGGCCCGGCAATTGGAGCAGGGCGCGCCGGCCGACATTTTCGTCTCCGCCGACGAGGATTCGATGGACGAAGCGGCGAAAGGCAAAGCGATCAAGGCGGAGAGCCGGATCGATCTCCTCGCCAACACGCTGGTC
Source organism: Roseiarcus sp. (assembly GCA_035294045.1). Classification (GTDB taxonomy): domain Bacteria; phylum Pseudomonadota; class Alphaproteobacteria; order Rhizobiales; family Beijerinckiaceae; genus Roseiarcus. The sequence continues at coordinate 593 of DATGLU010000221.1, forward strand.
GTGGTCGTCGCCAAATCGTCGCCGCTTCAGGCGCTGCCGCTCACCGCCGCCGATCTGAGCGCGGCTTTGGGGGCCGGCAAGCTGGCGACCGGCGAAGTCCATTCCGTTCCGGTTGGCAAATACGCCAAGCAGGCGCTGACCCATTTGGGCCTTTGGGACGCGGCCGCGCCGCATCTGGCGATGACCGACAATGTGCGCGCCGCCTTGGCGTTCGTGGCGCGCGGCGAGGCGCCATTGGGCATCGTCTACGCGACCGACGCGGCGGCGGAGCCGGCGGTGAAAATCGTCGCGACTTTTCCCGCCGCCTCGCACAAGCCGATCGTCTATCCCGCCGCTTTGACCGCGGCGAGCGTCAACCCCGCGGCCGGCAAGTTCTTCGCATACTTGCGCTCGGCGGCGGCCGGCGCGATTTTCAGGCGCCAAGGCTTCAAGACATTGCCCTAGAACCTCACGGAGAATTTAATGAAGATCAGCGCGCGCAATCTGCTAAAAGGAACCATCATCGACGTCGTCAAAGGCCAGACCACGGCCCATGTCCGGATCGACGTCAATGGGACGATCGTCACCGCTTCGATCACCAATGAATCGGTCGACGACTTGGCGCTCGCCAAGGGCAAGAAGGCCTATGCGGTGATCAAGGCGTCCGACGTGATGGTGGCGACGGATTGAGCGGCAGGGAGCGGAGAGACGATGGCGTTGCGCGCGGGCCCATTCGGCCTGGTCCTTGCGTTGGCTCTCCTTGCCGCGGCGCCGGCCGCGGCCGACGACGCGGCGTCGAAGAATGACGGCCAGGCCGCGGCCTGCGGCCATTTCGCTTGGCCGATCGCGCGCGAGAAAGCATGGTTCGCCGGCAAGCTGCCCATGGCGCATTCCGGCGAGCGCGTCGCCAAGAGCGACGAAGGCGTTCTGCTCGCGCTTAAGCCGACCAAGACGTTCAAGTTTTTCCTAGCGCCGGAGCACAAGCCTAGTCCTGACAGTTTCAGCGGCAATTTCGTCATTTTCGGCGTGGCGGCGCCCGGCCTTTATCAGATCACCTTGTCTGAGGACGCGTGGATCGACGTCTTCGAGAACGGCGTGCGCCTGAAATCGACCGCCTTCGCCGGCGACAAGGATTGCCCCGGCTTGCGCAAGAGCGTGCGCTTCGAATTGACGCCTGGCGCGCCGATCACGATCCAGATCAGCAATTCGCCGAAGGACCAGATCAAGGTCGCGATCGCCCCGGCGTCTTGAGAAGCGCAGAGCTCTACGGCTTGTCATTCCCGCGAAAGCGGGAATCCAGGGAGCCGCCGGGCTTTGACGGCTCCGCCGTACTGGATTCCCGCTTTCGCGGGAATGACAGGGTCTCGGCGGCTTGATCCGCTGCGCTCGCCGTGACAAACCTCTCGCCGGAGAACCATGATGAGCGAAGACGCGCGCCGCAACGCGCCGCCGGCGCGGCGCAAGATCAATCCGACGCTTAAATTCGCGCTGGAGCTCGGGCCGCTCGCCGCGTTCTTTATCGCCTATTCGCGAACCAACATCTATGTGGCGACTGGCGTGTTAATGGCGGTGGTCGTCGCCAGCCTGGTCGTCTCCTATGCGATGCTGCGGCGAGTCCCGATCATGCCGCTGGTCACCGCGGTGATTGTCGTCATATTCGGCTCGCTCACGCTGTTCCTGCACAATGAGACGCTGATCAAGATCAAGCCGACAGCGCTCTATCTGCTCTTCGCCGGCGCCTTGTTCGGCGGCATGGCGTTCAACAAGCCGCTGCTGCCCATCCTGTTCGACAGCGCCTTCCAGATCACCGAGGAGGGCTGGCGCAAGCTCACCTATCGCTGGGCTTTTTTCTTTCTGGCTTTGGCCATTCTCAATGAAATCGTCTGGCGCACCCAGACCACCGCCATCTGGGTCGACTTCAAGACGTTCGGCGTCCTGCCGCTGACCATCCTCTACGGCGTCGCCCAAGCGCCGCTGATCATGCGCTACGAGTCGAAGGACGCCGAGAGCGACGCGATGTAGGGTACACCCCCTCTCCCCGCTTCGCGGGGCGAGGGGATTCTACTTCCACGCCTCGATTGCTTGTGCGATCACGCTTTGCCCGGTCGCGCCTTTCTCGAAGGTCAGCTTGGCGATGTGATCGTCGCTAAACAGGAGCGGGAAATCGAGCCAGTTGCGCGTGCTGAGGAGTTCGAGATTGTGCGCGGTGTCGGCGTCGGAGCGGGTCAGGCCGACGAGGAAATAATCGTCGTTGATCTTGACCCTGACGCCTGAGAACGCGTCGCCGGTCGGCGTGTCGTCGCGCCGCATTTGCGGCAGCGCCATATCCTTGAAGCCTTTGATCTCGGCGCCGTCGGCGAAACTGAAGCGCAGGTCGATCGTATGCGTCGCCGGCAGGCTGGCGTCGGTGTTCTTCCGGATCGTCACTGTGGCGTGCATTTTGGCGTCGGGAATGTCGATCTCGGCCTGCACCGCCGGCCCTGCGGCCTGAGCCTGGCCGCTTGCGGCGGGGATCAAGGTCCAGGTCGCGGCGCCGACCAAGACTTTCGGCTTTTGCGGATCGCCGGGCGTCTCCATCAGCAGAGCAGCGCGCGACACGGCTGGCGCGCCCGGCGCGGCGGGCTGGGCCGCCGGCGCCTGCGCGCCCGCCTGGGCGGTTTCGTTCGGGTGAACGGGGATGGTCGGAACCGTCACCGTCGGAATCGGCGTCTCCCCATTCGGGGCCGCCGGCGCTTGCGCAGCGGGAGGCGCCGGCGTTGCGCCCGGCGCGGGATTGGCCGGCGCGGCGGGCGAGGGCGCGGAGGCGGGCGGGTTCGCCGTAGCCGGCGCGCCGCCGGTCACCCGCTCGACGATCTTGCTTTGCCCGCCGGCCGGCTTGGCCGCCTGGTCGGAAATAACCGGCGTCTTGTCCTTAATGGCGAGGTCCGCCGGCTTCTCCTTCCATAGGACGGCGAAGCCGGCGCTGATCGCCACCGCCGCGACGATGAGGACCAGCGCGATCCATGGCCATGGGCTGCGCCGCCGCGGCTTGTGCAAGCCCGGCGCGGCCGGCCGGCCGGATTCGTTCGCCCCCCTGACCGGGGGCGCGGCGTAGCTTTCGGGATAGGTCGCGGCGGCGATCGGCGGCGCGTAATTCTGTTCGGCGTATCCGGCATCCGGCGTCTCGACCGGCGGCGGCGCTCCAGGCGTCCACGCGGCCGGCGAATCGAGCGGCGGCGGGGTTGGCGGGCCGGCAGGCGCGGCGGCTGGCGGCGGCGCTCCGGCGCCTGGAGGCCTTAAGGGAATTTGCGCCGGCCCCGGAATCGGCGGCGGCGCGACGGGCCGGGGCGGCGGGGCGTAGCGCAACCCAGCGCCGGAGGCGGCCGGACGCGGCGGCGGCGCGGCGGGAGAGGCGCTCGGCCGGACATTCGCCGGCGCGCCGGCGGGCGGCGTGGGCCGCGCGGCTGCGGGCGGCGGCGTTTGCGGCCGCGGCGGCGGATTCGCCGGGGCGGTCATCGGCCGCGGCGTCTGGGCCGTCGGGCGCGAGGCAGCCGGCGGCGCGGCCGGAGGCGGCGGAGCGGCGGCTGGCGGGTTTGGAGCGGCGGCCGGCTCCGGCGGGTTGGCCGGAGGCGGCGCGCCGCGCTCGCCTTCGAGGCGGGCGACGGCGGCGTCCAAGGCCGCCTCTTCGCGCGCGATCACATCTTCCGATAGCGGCGGCTTTAGCGAGCGCAATTGGCCGATCAGCGCCTTGCGGGCGCGGTCATAAATCGCGCGCCGCGCGTCGGGCGTCGTCGTGCTCGGCAAACCGGCGAGCGCTTTGGCCAAAAGCGGATAATAATCAGCCATGTTCGGGTTCGGTCATCCTGTGCTCGCCCCCGCGAGAGGCCTTAGTCCCGAAACGGATCATGCACAAGAATTGTGTCCTCACGTTCCGGGCTGGTGGACAATAGAGCCACCGGCGCGCCGATCAGCTCTTCGATCCGGCGGACATATTTGATCGCCTGGGCGGGCAGATCGGCCCAGGAGCGCGCGCCGCCGGTCGCCCCCTTCCAGCCCTCGATCGTCTCATAGACCGGCTCGACCCGCGCCTGCGCTCCTTGCGCGGCTGGCAGGTAATCGACGGTCTCGCCATCGAGCCGATAATGGGTCGCGACCTTGATCTCGTCGAATCCGTCGAGAATGTCGAGCTTGGTCAGCGCCAGCCCGTCAATGCCCGAGGTTTTCACGCATTGGCGCACCAGAACCGCGTCGAACCAGCCGCAGCGGCGCGGCCGCCCGGTATTGGTGCCGAATTCGTTGCCGCGCTTGCCGATCAGCCGGCCGGTCTCATTGTCGAGCTCGGTCGGGAAGGGGCCCTCGCCGACCCTGGTCGTATACGCCTTGGCGATGCCGAGCACATAGCCGATCGCGCCGGGGCCGAGACCCGAGCCGGCAGCCGCGCTGCCGGCGACCGTGTTCGACGATGTGACATAGGGGTACGTCCCGTGATCGACATCGAGCAGCGCGCCTTGCGCGCCTTCGAACAGGATACGCTTGCCGGCGCGGCGCTCGCGGTCGAGCAGGTCGTAAGTCGCCGCCATGAAAGGCAGGATTTTCGGCGCGACCGCCATCAGGTCCTTGCGGATTGCGGCGCGATCGGCAGGCTCCAGGCCGAGGCCGCGGCGCAACGGATCGTGATGGGCGAGGAGGCGGTCGATCTTGGCGTCGAGCTCATCCGGCTCGGCAAGGTCCATCAGGCGGATCGCCCGCCTTCCGACCTTGTCCTCGTAGGCGGGGCCGATGCCGCGCTTGGTCGTGCCGATTTTCACGCCGGCGACATTGGAAGATTCGCGATGCGCGTCGAGCTCGCGATGCAGGGGCAGGATCAGCGGGATGTTCTCGGCGATTTTGAGATTGTCCGGCGTCACCGCGACGCCCTGGCCGCGGATCTTCTCGATCTCCTCGGCGAGAAAATGCGGATCGAGCACCACGCCATTGCCGATCACCGACAATTTGCCGGGGCGGACGATGCCGGAGGGCAGCAGCGCGAGCTTGAACGTCTTGCCGTCGATCACCAGCGTGTGGCCGGCATTATGGCCGCCTTGGAAACGGACGACCACGTCGGCGGAAAGAGACAGCCAGTCGACGATCTTGCCCTTGCCTTCGTCGCCCCACTGAGCGCCGACCACCACGACATTGGCCATTCAAGAACGCCTCAAAAGGAAGCCCCGGCGCGGGCAACAAGCGGCGGCGCCGGGGCTTATTGCGGCAAGGTCCTACGCGATCCGGGGACGGGAGTAAAGGCAGGCGGCGCGAAAGGCGCCGCCCTGCGACATCGCCGCGCGTGATGGCGGCCGCTTTATTTGAACAATTGCAGCGCGGCCATCAGAGTGTTCCAGACCCCCCAAAGCAGCGGGACGCCGACGAAAGCCCAGGCCAGGACAAGCTTTATGGCGTTGCCTGAATCGCCCGATGCGCCGTCCGCACTCATCGCCTTGATCCTTCCATAAGCGTCTTAAGCCGTCGCGTCGGCCTCGCGCATCGCCAGGTGATGCTTGGCGTCGACTTCCCGAACCAGGAAATTGCAGATGAAGCCGATCACCAGCAACGCGTCCATTACATACATCGTCACGTTATAGGCCTGGGCCCGGGCGACGCCGTGGGTGACGTTGTACTGGCGGATATAGTTCACCAAAACCGGGCCGAAAATGCCGGCCATCGACCACGCGGTCAGCAGCAGGCCATGGATCGCCCCGACATATTGCGTGCCGAACATGTCGCGAAGATAGGCCGGCACCGTCGAGAAGCCGCCGCCATACATGCTGATGATGACCAGGAAACACAATACGAAGAGGACGACATTGCCGGTCGTCCCTGCGTAAGGCACGATCGCATAGAG
>DATGLU010000222.1:0-4931 GCA_035294045.1 Roseiarcus sp.
TGCGTCGGCGCCTATCTGTTCCTCGCCTCCGACATGCTGAGCAGCTACGTCGTCGGCCAGATCATCGAGGTCAATGGCGGCCAGTTGATGCCCTGAGCCGAACCGTAGCCGCGGTCGGCGACCGCGCCTACAAAGCGAAACGCCGGCCTCGCGGCCGGCGTCTTCCGTAGAAGGTCCTTGAAATTACTGCCGATATTGCTGGATGCGAGTGGTGCGCAGGCCGGCCAGCCCGTGCTGATCGATCGAGCTTTGCCAGCTTAGGAATTCGTCAACCGTCAGCGTATAGCGGCTGCAGGCGTCTTCGAGCGAGAGCAGCCCGCCGCGCACCGCGGCGACCACTTCGGCCTTGCGGCGAATGACCCAGCGCTTGGTGGTGGGCGGCGGCAGATCGGCGATCGTCAGCGGACTGCCATCGGGACCGATGACATATTTAACCCGCGGGCGCAGCGCTTCACTCATGGTAACTCTCACACAAGGCACGGGACTTATTGTCGACCGAATGTAGCCCAAGCTGGCTTAAGATTTGCCTAAGCGATTGGGCGCGATTTCCTTTCGAATCTGTCTCAAAACGTGCTGAAATCTTGAGATTTTCTTAGCGCGCGCTGGCTTGTCATTCCCGCGCAAGCGGGAATCCAGACTGAGCCCGCGGCAGTTCTCCTGGATTCCCGCTTGCGCGGGAATGACGCGAGCGCGCCGCTCCGCGCCGCCCTTTCTTTCTTGCAATAGCCCGGGAAATGCCCATTTTGGCCGGCAAGCCAGGATCGGCTTGCTTTTGACCCCATGACCGCAGCTCTCGCGCTCGACGCCGCCCTCGACCCGGCCCCGCTCAACAGCCTCGGCCTCGCCAAGCCGCCAGCGGAGACGCGCGTCGTCGTCGCCATGTCGGGCGGCGTCGATTCGTCGGTCGTCGCCGCCATGCTGGCCGGCGAGGGCTATGACGTGGTCGGCGTCACTTTGCAGCTTTACGACCATGGCGCGGCGACCCACCGCAAGGGCGCTTGCTGCGCCGGCCAGGACATCCACGACGCGCGCGACGTCGCGGCGCGGCTCGGCATTCCCCATTACGTGCTCGATTACGAGGCGCGCTTCCGCGAGCGGGTGATCGAGCCTTTCGCCGAGAGCTACATGGCCGGCGAGACGCCGATCCCCTGCGTCGCCTGCAACCAGAAGATCAAGTTCGCCGACCTTTTCGAGACCGCCAAGGATCTCGGCGCCGACGTGCTGGCGACCGGCCATTATGTCGTATCCAAGCCGGACGGCGCGAGCGGACGGGCGCTGTATCGCGCCGCCGATCCGGATCGCGACCAGAGCTATTTCCTTTTCGCGACCACCCGCGAGCAGCTCGCCATGCTGCGCTTCCCGCTCGGCTCGCTCCCCAAGGCCAAGGTGCGCGAGCTTGCCCGCGCCGAAGGGCTGATCGTCGCGGAGAAGGCCGACAGCCAGGACATTTGCTTCGTGCCTTCCGGCCATTACAGCCGGATGATCGCGCGCCTGAAGCCGGATGCCGCCGCGCCGGGCGACATCGTCCATATCGACGGCCGCAGGCTCGGCCGGCACGCCGGCATCATCCATTACACGATCGGCCAGCGCCGCGGCCTCGGCGTCGCCGCCGGCGCGCCGCTCTATGTCGTCGCGCTCGACGCGGCGGAGCGCCGGGTGATCGTCGGCCCGCGCGAAGCTTTGGAGAAGCGCCGCATCGCCCTGCGCGACATCAACTGGCTCGGCGACGGCGCGCTCGCCGACCTGCCGGCGGAGGGCCTGGAGATCGCCGCCCGCGTCCGCTCGACCCGCGAGCCCGTCCCGGCGCGCTTGCTGCCGACCGGCGAGGTGGAGCTCTACGATCCCGAGACCGGCGTCTCGCCCGGCCAGGCCTGCGTGTTCTACGCCTCGCGCGACCGCCAAGCGCGGGTGCTGGGCGGCGGGTTTATCAGGGCGTGAGCGATGCAGGAGAGACGGTCGGGGCCATCATAGCGTAGCAACGGCTCCCCGTGTTATGTTGAACCATGGCGAACGTCGCTGACCCAATCTTGAATCGGTTCCGCGCAGAGCTCGACAAAGTCTATGGCGACCGCATTGAGCGCGTCGTTCTTTTCGGCTCCCGCGCCCGCGGCGAGGGGGGGCCGGACTCCGATTACGACATTGCCGTGTTTCTAAGAAAGCCGGACAGCTTCTGGCGTGAGAGCGGCCGCCTCGCCGAGATCGAAACCGATATTCTCTATGACACCGGCGCGGTCATAAACGCGTTGCCATTCTCGGCCGGTGCGGACCACGAGCATTCGCCCCTTATGCATGAGCTTGGTCGCGACGGCCTCGACCTATGATGGCGCCGACCGCCGCTTATCTCGATAAGGCGCGGCAAGCTCTAAAGGAAGCGCGCGCGGTAGCGGATATTGGGTTGCCTGAAGCGGCGGGACGCGCCGCGTATCTCGCGGCCTACCACGCTGCGCAAGCCTTTATCTTCGCCCGCGCTAGGAAGGTTTCTAAGACGCATAGCGGCGTACGGAGCGAATTCGCGCGCCTTGCGAAAGACGATCCGCAAATCGATCGCACTTTTCCAGCATTCCTCGCGCAAGCCTATAATCTCAAATCGATCGCCGACTATGCCGTTGGGGTCGATGCGCATGTGAGTCCCGCCGAAGCGGATGAGGCAATCAAGGAGGCTGCGCGTTTCGTCAAGTTGATATCCAGCTTGCTCCTTGGAGACGAGCCGCAAGGCGCGCGCTGAGCCGACCGCGCCATCTAGGATTAGGAATTTAATGCGCCGTCGGGCGGAGAGCCGGGAGGCAGCGCACAGTAGCCGATTCTAAGCTCCGGCTTGAAGCCGCATTGTTCATAAAAACGGCGCACTCGCGGATCGGGACGGCCGCTTTGCAGCAAGACGTGGTAGCAATTCCTAAGCCAAGCCTCCGTGAGCGCCGCGCCGACGACCGCGCGTCCATGGCCCTTTCCCCGATGATCGGGATGGGTCACAACGTTTTCCATGAAGCCGTGGCGCCTGCCGCCGCGTAGCAGGTTCGGAGCGGTGATGAGGGTGCAAGTCGCAAAGACTTTGTCGGCCATCATAGACACGAAGACAGCGATATTGTCTTGACCGAGGACTTCCGACCAAATTTCCTCGGCCCTCTCCCTTGGCTCAGCGCTGCGGCTCACCTCTGATAAGTGAAACAGTTCAAGAAGGGAGCTCAGATCAGATTGCATCGCCTTTCGAACTTCTGGCATGCGCGGGCTCTAGGACTTTCAAAGCGGATTTGGATAGCAAGAAAAGCGAAGTTGGTTTCATTCACGCTACACGGGCGAAAGCAAATGAGCATAGTAGCTTCCGCAAAAATCATGCAATTCTGGCGCGATGTCGGGCCAGACAGATGGTTTGTGCCGGGCGAGGCTTTCGACCGCGAGATTAGAGCGCGGTTCCTGGCCGCGCGAAGCGGCGGCGCGCGGCGAGCTCGACGCGTGGCGGCAGGGTCCCGACGAAACGCTGGGCCTTAAGCCATCATAGGACGGAAGGTTACGCCGCCTGCGGTGCATAGTGCAGCGCTAGGAGCTGCGAGCGGGGGCAGGGCGCGATCGCATAGGCGCGACCCTGATCGTCGGCAAACTCGACCAAGACGGTTCGTTCATCAAGCGGCTCCACAACCGTCCCTACCTGACCGCGCGTCAGGTGTTCCGCCGGAAGGTCGGCGAGCAGCGCTACCACGTCGAGGAGCGCGGGCTGTCCGTTCTTTGCGTGTTTCCCGGTCATCACAAGGCCCAGCAGGTTACGAATCTCGGCGCGTTCTCTCCGGTCCGAACGATCCAAACTGTTCTTACCACGATATTCTTGCCATGTCGCGAGACCGGCGCGTCGACCCGTCAGCGCGTCCCGAACGCGTCAGACTCAAGCTCGGTCGCCTCCGCGCTTTTCACTGCGGCCAGCAGAGCGCTTCTAAGCCAGGGGGCGTCGCGGCGCGTGAGGCTCAGGGATTCGCGAAATACTCTGGCTTTGTGCCTCCCGCGCGAGTGCTGCGGATTGAGGCAATGATCCTCGAGCTTTAAGATGTCGAGAAGTGCCTGTTCGCAGTTCGGGAGGCGCGCCATAGTGGCATCTTACGGACGCCAGTTGGAGCCGCAAGCGCACTGCGGATCGGCGGACAGTTTAAACTTGAAATCAAGGCGAACGCACATGATCTTAGCGGCGCCCGGAGAAATCATCCAATTCTGGCGCGAGGCCGGTTCAGACAAGTGGTTCGCGGCGGACGAGGCTTTCGACCGCGAGATTAGAGCGCGATTCCTGGCGGCGCACGAAGCGGCCGCGCGCGACGAACTCGCCGCGTGGGAGGAGAGGCCCCAAGACGCGCTGGCGCTGCTGATCCTGCTCGACCAGTTCCCGCGCAACATTTTCCGCCGCAGCGCCCACGCCTTCGCCGCCGATCCGCTGGCGCGGCGCGCCGCCGCAAAGGCGCTGGCGCATGGTTTCGACAGGGCGACCGACAAAGCCCTGCGGCTGTTCTTCTACCTGCCCTTCATGCATTCCGAAGCGCTCGCCGATCAGGACCGCTCGCTATTGCTCTTCGAGGCGCTCGGCGACGCCGAGCAATTGAAATACGCGGTTATTCATCGCGACATTATCGCCCGTTTCGGACGCTTTCCGCATCGCAACCGCGTCCTCGGTCGCGTAACGACGCCGGAAGAGCAGAGATTTTTGGACGAAGGCGGATTCGCGGGGTGAGCGCTCCCCTCTCCCGAAGGGAGAGGGGCCGGGGGTGAGGGGTACGGCGGCGGGAATTTACGTACTGCGCGTCTCTCCCGAGAGACTGTGCGACCGGGTTGATTCCTGACAGTTTGGACCGGGCTGATTCCTGACAGTATTCACTTGTTGTTCTCATGTCACGGCTGTTTCACCGTCGACCATTACGGCCGTTTCCGGCGCGGAGCGGAGCCGCGTACGCGGCGGA
>DATGLU010000223.1:0-2062 GCA_035294045.1 Roseiarcus sp.
AATTGCCGGAATATTCCGCGCCATTCCGCCGGCGCGCGGTCCCTGCCGACGCCGAACGTCTTCAGCTTGTCATGGCCGTGCAGCCGCACCGCGTCGGTCGGCCTGCCGGAGAGAATATTGGCGAGATGGCCGGAGAAGAACCGGCCCGACGTGCGCAGAATCGCCGACATCGCCTTCTGCGCGTCGATCGTCCCGTCGACCAGGCGGACCGCTCCCTGGCAGACGTCGCAATGACCGCAGGCCTCAACCTCCTCCCCGAAAAAGCCGAGCAGGACCTGGCGGCGGCATTGGGCCGTCTCGCAGAGCGCGACGAGATCGTCGAGCTTCTTCATCTCGACCCGCTTGCGCTCGTCCGGCGCATCGCTCTCCTCGATCTGCCGCCGCCGAAAGGCGATGTCGCCGGCGCCATAGAGCGTGAACGTGTCGGCCGGCAAGCCGTCGCGGCCGGCCCGGCCGATCTCCTGGTAGTAAGCCTCGACGGACGACGGCAGGTCGGCATGGAAGACAAAGCGCACGTCCGGCTTGTCGATGCCCATGCCGAAGGCGATTGTGGCGCAGATGACGACGCCGTCCTCTTTCAGGAAAGCGTCCTGATTCTTGGCTCGCGTCTCGGCGTCGAGCCCGGCATGGTACGGCAAAGCGCGCCAGCCGCTGTCGTAGGCGAGCTGCGCCGCCAGCTCCTCGGTGCGCCGCCGCGACGCGCAATAGATGATGCCGCTCTCGCCCTTATGCCGCTCCAGCCGCTCGACGAGTTGGCGCGTCGCATTGGCCTTAGGCCGCATGGCGAGAAAGAGATTGGGCCGGTCGAAGGAGCGCACGAAGAGGCGCGGCCGCCGGACGAACAGCTTCTTGGAAATCTCCGCCCGGGTCGGCGCGTCCGCGGTCGCCGTCACCGCGATCGTCTGCACGCCGCCCAGAGCCTCGGCGACTTCCTTGAGGCGCATATATTCAGGCCGGAAGTCATGACCCCATTGCGAGACGCAATGGGCCTCGTCGATGGCGAAGAGATCGATCTTCTGCTTGGCGAGGAAGGCGATCATGTCGGCACGCAGCAGCCGCTCCGGCGCGACATAGAGCAGGCGCAGCGAGCCGTCGCGTAAAGACGCGGCGACCTGGCGGCGCTCCTCCACCTCGGAAGCCGAGTTCAAAGCCGCAGCGGCGACGCCAAGCTCGCGCAATTGCGCGACCTGGTCGCGCATCAACGCGATCAAAGGCGAAGCGACCAGCGTCAACCCGTCGCGGGCCAAAGCCGGCAATTGATAGAGAAGCGACTTGCCGCCGCCGGTCGGCATGATGGCGATGACGTCCTCGCCGGCAAGCAAGGCGGCGACGATCTCCTCCTGGCCGGGACGGAACGATTCGAAGCCGTAGACGCCATGGAGCGCGGCGCGGGCCTTGTCGAGGAGCGCGGCGGCCTCGCTCATGGCCGCTCCGCGAACGGGTCGAAGACAGGCGACCATTGCACGTCGTCGATCCGCTCGGCGCCGCAGGCGAGCATCACGAGCCGGTCGAAGCCAAGCGCCGCGCCGCTCGCCGCCGGCATCGCGGCTAGGGCGGCGAGGAAATCCTCGTCGATCGGATAGGCTTCGCCATAGAGCCGCTGGCGGTCGGCCATGTCCGCCTCGAACCGGCGGCGCTGCTCGACCGGGTCGGTCAATTCGCCGAACGCATTGGCGAGCTCGACGCCGCAGGCGTAAAGCTCGAAGCGCTCAGCAAGGCGCGGGTCGGCGGGATTGGCGCGGGCGAGCGCCGCCTCCGAGATCGGATAGTCGCAGAGAATCGTCGCCCGGCCGAGGCCAAGCATCGGCTCGACCTTTTCATTCAGAATCCGGCTGAACAGGTCGGACCAATCGTCGTCCGGCGCGACGCGCAGCCCGATCGCCTGCGCCTGGCTCGCCAAGCCGTCGCGGTCGCGCTCCGCGCCGTCGGCGGAAAGGGTGGCGAAGAGATCGACGCCGGCATAGCGCAAAAAGGCTTCCCTGACCGCGAGGCGCTCGGGCTCGGCGCGCGGATCGGCCTCGCGGCCGCGAAAGGCCAAGCAGTCGGCGCCCGCCGCGTCGGC
>DATGLU010000224.1:0-6478 GCA_035294045.1 Roseiarcus sp.
GGCTGAAGATCGACGATCTGCGAGCCGATATGCATGTCGACGCCAGTCACGGCGATTCCGGGCAGCGTCTTGGCGCGGGCGTAAACCTCTCGCGCCTGGGAAATAGGCACCCCGAACTTGTTCTCCGACTTGCCGGTGGAAATCTTGGCGTGCGTGCGGGCGTCGATATCGGGATTGACCCGGATGGCGATGCGCGCCTTTTGCCCGCGCGCCGCTGCGACTTCGGACAGGGCCGCCAATTCCGGCTCGGATTCGACGTTGAAGCAGAGGATATCCTCGTCGAGGCCGAGCGCGAATTCGCGCTCGGTCTTGCCGACGCCTGAGAAGATGATTTTCGAGCCTGGAACGCCCGCCGCCCGGGCGCGCCGCAACTCGCCCTCCGAGACCACGTCCATGCCGGCGCCGAGCCGCGCTAGAAGGCGAAGCACGGCCTGGTTCGAATTGGCCTTCATCGCGTAGCAGACGAGCGCCTTGGCGCCGGCGAAGGCGTCCGAAAAGACGCGGAAATGGCGTTCGATCGTCGCTGTCGAATAGCAGTAAAAAGGCGTTCCGGTCGCGGCGGCGATGTCGCGCAAGTCCACGTCCTCGGCGTGCATGACGCCGTCGCGATAGGCGAAATGATGCATGGGAAGTTTTTCTTAAAGGAGCGGATCGAGGAGGAAAGGCTGTTTGGGGGCCTCGATTGCTTTCGGCCGCGGATGAGGCCGCGGAACGCCGGAATTGTCTTCGTCGGCGCTGGCTTGCTTGGCGACGGCCTGCGCGTCCGGCGGGGGCTCGAGCGGCCCGGCGCGGCCGCAGCCGCCGAGCGCGCCGGCGGCGAGGGCGGTCAGCACAAGGGCGGCGAGATGGATCTTGGCGGGGCGATTCACGGAAGGCTCCAGAAGGACGCCGCAGTATACAAGAATGCGGCGGACAGAGCGAACCGCGGCGCTCGCGGCTTTTTCGTCGGGTTCAACTTTCAGACTTTTGTCGAATTCCAATCCCTCGCCCCCGCCTTTACGTTGCCGCGCTTACGCGATCGGCGACGTCGATCGACGACAGACGGTGAAAACCGGGCGGCCGCGGGCATTGAAAACCGGCGCTCTCGAGCCGGGTCGCCGGTCGAATCGCGAAGATCACATGGGAGGAGCTTGATGCTTAAGGGACATGACGGATTTGCGCGCGGCCTCAGCCGGCGCAGCTTGCTGCAAGTCGGCGCCGGCGTCGCGGGCAGCGGCTTGTTGCCGTCGTTCATGACGCTGCCCGCTTTCGCCGACGACAAGCCGGCGATCGGCACATGGCCGGCCGGCTCTGAGGGATCGACCGTCTTCATCGGGGCCGCTGTGCCCCTGACCGGCACTTATGCGGCCTCGGGCACCGACGAGAGCAAGGGGATGGAGCTCGCCGTCGAACACATCAATGAGGGCAACGATCTGATCAAGAAGATCGCGCCCAAAGTGACCAAGGGCCTGCTCGGCAAGGAAGTGAAGCTTTTGGTCGCGGACAGCGCGGCCAAGCCGAACCAGGCGGTGCAGGCGCAGCAGACCTTCATCAACCAGAACAAGATCATCCTGATGACCGGCTCGACATCGAGCGCGGTCGCGGTGGCGCTCAACAAGTTCGCCCAGCGCGAAAAGGTGCTGTACCTCGCGGCGATTTCCGGCTCGAACGATACGACCGGCAAGGATTGCGTCCGCTACGGCTTCCGGCAATGCTTCTACGGCCAGACCGCCGCCGCGGCGATCGGCCCGGTGCTGATCAAGAATTTTGGCAAGAACCGCAAAGCCGCGTTCATGACGCCCGATTACACCTACGGCCATACCGTCACCAAGTCGGTGAACGACTACCTGACCAAGAACGGCGGCTGGACCCAGGTCACCGACCAGGTCTCGCCGCTCGGCACCCAGGACTTCAGCCAATACCTGACCAATATCGCCAATTCGGGCGCCGAATTCCTGATCAACGTCAACTGGGGCCGAGACGCGGTGCTCTCGACCCAGCAGGCCAAGCAGTTCGGCGTCATCCCGAAGGCGACGCTGGTCATTCCCTACCAGACGCCGTTCCTCGCCAAGGAGGCCGGTCCGGAGCTGACCGAGGGCGTGTTCGCGGCGACCGACTTCTGGTGGACGCTGGAGGACAAATATCCGCTGGCCAAGATGTTCGTCGAGGCGTTCAATAAGAAGTACGGGTATATGCCCGAGTGGGGCGCCAACAACAGTTACATGCAGCTCGCCGCCTGGGCGCGCATGGTCTCGGAGGCCGGCTCCTTCTATCCGCCGGACGTCATCAAGCAATACGAGAAGGGCGAAACCTTCCCGTCGACCGTCGGCGACGTGCGTTTCCGCCCTGAAGATCATCAGGCGGACCATCCCGTCGTGATCGTCCGCGGCAAGGCGCCGAAGGACATGAAGAACAAGGAAGACTACTGGGAAGTCCTCGAAGTCGTCCCCGGCGCGCCGCTGATGCAGCCGCCGGACGCCTTTGGCTGCAAGCTCGGCGACTACACCTGACCCCGCCGAGACGCCTTTCCCGCCGCCGCGGGGAAGGCCCCTCCCCTCGCCGGCCGGAGCAGAGGGGCGAAGCGCGCTCTTCGCCTCTTTCCCGCCCGTTCATTTTGACAGATGGCGGGAATTCCCGGCATAAATTCGCGTTCGGGAGGGCGGGACTCGGATAGATCCCGGCGAAAAGCGGATGACCGCGTGATCAACTGGGCCAATTTCGTCTCGCAATGTTTCAACGGCCTGGTGCTCGGCGCGTTGCTCGCGCTGATTTCGTCTGGGCTGACGATCATTTATGGTACGCTCGGCGTGCTCAACCTCGCCCATGGCGCCATGTTCATGCTCGGCGGCTACGCCGGCTGGGTCGCCTATTCGTTGACCGGCTCTTTTTTCCTCGCGATCGTCGCTGGCTCGCTCTTCGTCATGCTGGTCGGCGTCGTCATGGAGCGCGCCGTCATCCGTCACTTCTATTCGAGGCCGCCGGAGGATCAACTGCTCGTCACCTTCGGCCTCGGCATCGTCTTCGTCGAAGGGGTGCGATTTTTCTTCGGCAGCCTTTCCAAGGCCGTTCCGCCGCCCCCGATGCTGGTGGGGATCACGCCGATCGGCTTCATGTTCTATCCGACCTATCGCCTCGCGCTCCTCGGCATCGTGGCGGCGGCGCTGATCGCGCTTTACGTGGCGCTGTATCGTACGCGGATCGGCATGATCGTGCGCGCCGGCATCGAGGATTCGGTGATGGTCGGCTCGCTCGGCATTGACGTCTACAAAGTGTTCATGCTTGTGTTCGGCATCGGCGCCATGGCGGCGGGCTTCGCCGGCATCGTCAATGCTCCCGTCGTCTCGCTGGCGCCCGATGTCGGCGAATCCATTCTCGTGCAAACCTTCGTCGTCGTCGTCATCGGCGGCGTCGGCTCCTTTCCCGGCGCCGTGCTGGGCGGCTTGATCGCCGGCGAGATCATCAGCATCACCTCGATGTTCAACCCGGGCTACGCCTATGTCATGCTGTTCGTCGCGATGACTCTGGTGCTGGTCATCCGGCCGTACGGCCTGCTTGGCGCGGCCGGCCGCGAGTGAATGCGACCATCGGCATGCTGAAGCAACGTCCATTCCTCGTCGAGGCGCTCATGGCGGCGGGGTTGATCGCTGCGCCTTTCGTGCTGCCCTATCTCGGCTTTACGCCGTCAACGTTGAACCGAATCCTGGTCTGGGGCCTCTTCGGCATCGGATTCGACATTTTGTTCGGGTTCACCGGGCTGCTCTCGTTCGGCCAGTCGGCATTCTTCGGCTCGGGCGGCATGGTCGTGGCCTATCTGCTCACCGTGCTGAATTTTCCTCATGTCCTGGCGGCGATGGCGATCGGCACGATCGCCGCCGCCGCGATCGGCTTCCTGGTCGGGCTGATCGCTCTGCGCCGCACGGGAATCTATTTCGCCATGATCACGGTGGCGATCGCGGAGGTGTTCTTCTTCGTCGAATTCAATCCATTGTCGGACTATACGGGCGGCGAGAACGGCCTGCCGGGCGTGCCGACGCCAGATCTTTTTCTCGGCTTCACGACCATTCATTTCAACACCGATCAGCTGCTCTACGCTTTCCTCGCCTTCTGGTTCTTTATTGGCATGGTCATCGGCCTGCGCATCGTGCGCTCCCCGGTCGGCGCCGTCCTGAGCGCGATTCGCGACAACCCGCTGCGCGCCGCTGCGGTCGGTCATAACATTCACAGCTATAAGCTCACCGCCTTCGTCATCGCCGCGGCCTATGCGGGCTTCGCGGGCGGTCTTCTCGGCCTCATGCAGGGTTTCATGCCGCCGGACGCCTTCATGTTCGACACGTCCGGCCAATTGGTGATGCAGACGGCGATCGGCGGGGCCGGCACGCTGTTCGGCCCGCTGGTCGGCGCGACGGTCTGGCTGTACCTGAGCGACTTCCTGCAGAACGTGCTTCATCTCGGCGCCGCTTGGAAGCTCATCCTCGGCATTGTCTTCGTGCTGCTCGTGTGTTTCCTGCGCCGGGGCATCGTCGGCGGTCTTGCCGATCTGGCGAGGCTCGCCGCGGGCAAGGCCAAGCCCGGCGAAGCAGCCGGGCGGGGGACGGTCGCGCCGGCGCCCTCGATCGCGACGGAGGACGGCCCCGCGATCATCCAACTGACGCCCTCGCCGCGCCGCCCGAAACCGATCGACGGCGGCGAAACGATCCTGAAGGCGGAAGGCCTGACCAAACGCTTCGGCGGTCTGGTCGCCAATGACGGCATCAATTTCTCGGTTCGCCGCGGCGAATTGCGCGGCGTCATCGGCCCGAACGGGGCCGGCAAGTCGACCTTCTTCAAAATGCTGACCTGCGAAATGGCCCCGAGCGAAGGGCGCATCCTGTTCGAGGGTCGCGACATCACCGGCCTCGGCGTCACCCGCGTCTGCCAGCTTGGCCTCACCAAGAGCTATCAGGTCAATCAATTGTTCACCCGGCTGACCGTCCGCGAGAATGTGACGGTGGCGGCGCTCGCCGAAAAGCGCGGCGCGTTCCGTCTCGATCCCTTGCGCAGCCTCGCCAGCGTCGAAGGTCTGGCCCAGCGCGTCGAAGAGACGCTCAGGGCGGTGAATTTGAGCGGCCGCGCCGACCTGCCGGTTTCCGAACTCGCCTATGGCGAAAAACGACGGCTGGAGATCGGGCTCGCGCTCGCGGCGGCGCCGAGCCTGCTGCTGCTGGACGAGCCGCTCGCCGGCATGAGTCCGCGCGAGCGCGTCGAGACCGTCAAGCTTCTCAAGGCGATCAGCAAGGGCCGCACCATGATCGTCATCGATCACGACATGGACGCCATTTTCGAACTCGCCGAGCGCATCACCGTCCTCCAGGAAGGTCGCGTTCTGGTCGAGGGCGCGCCGGAGGAAATCAAGGGCGACGTCGCCGTTCAGGAAGCCTATCTCGGCGGAGTGGCGGCGGAATGAGCCTGCTCGAAGTCCATTCGCTGAACAGCTACTACGGCGATTCGCATATTTTGTTCGATGTCGCGCTTCGCGTCGAGGCGCACGAAGTCGTCGCGCTGCTCGGCCGCAACGGCGCCGGCAAAAGCACCACGCTGAAGAGCCTCATGGGCGTGCTGGCGCCGCGCTCCGGCTCGATTCTGTTCGACGGCGCGGAGATCGCCGGCAAGAAGAGCCACGCGGTCGCGCAGGCGGGAATGCAGCTCGTCCACGAGGAGCGCCGCATTTTCGGCAGCCTCAACGTCGAGGAAAATCTGATCCTCGCCGGCTTGACGGCGCCGAAGCGTTGGCCGCTCGAGCGCGTCTACGAGGTCTTTCCCCGGCTCAAGGAGCGGCGCCTGAGCCGCGGCACCGCCCTCTCCGGCGGCGAGCAACAGATGCTGGCGATCGCGCGGGCGCTGATGCGCGACCCGAAAATCATTCTGCTCGACGAACCTTTCGAGGGACTCGCGCCGATCATCGTACGCGATCTGATGACGGTCTGCCGCAACCTCGCCGATTCCGGCCAGACGATCGTGGTCGTCGAGCAGAACCTCGCCGCCGCGCTGTCGCTCGCTCACCGCGCCTATATTATCAATAACGGCCACATCGTCCACGAAGCCTCGACGCAGGAGATCAAGAGCGCGCCGGACGTCGTGCAGCGCTGGCTCGGCGTGTGACCCTTTCCTCCCCCGTCGAAGACGGGGGAGGGGAACCGGCCGAAGCCGGTGGAGGGGGCCGCCGGCGGTTGGGATTTGTCCTGAGAGACCGGAGCCCCCTCCACCGCGCTTACGCGCGGTCCCCCTCCCCCGCTTTCGCGGGGGAGGAAAAGGCGGCTCCTTTACCAATCAAACGAATCGACGACGAGCCGCTTGCCGACCAGGAAAGCGTCGGCGACGAGTTGCAGCGGCGCGCCGTCGACCGCGCTTTTCTTCTTGTCGAGCAGATCGGCGAAATGCGCGTAGATGCCTTCGTACTCGGCCATCGGTTTTTCGAGGACGAGCGCGCCGCCGGCGAAGAGCTTCGAGCCGCCATGAGTCA
>DATGLU010000225.1:0-3632 GCA_035294045.1 Roseiarcus sp.
CGCCTTTTCCGGCGCGACCGATTCGGCGGTGCTCTATCAAGAGGCGATCAAGAAGGCCGGCATCGATCTCGAGGTCAAGCGCGTTTCCGGCGACGGCTATTGGGACAATGTCTGGCTCAAGCAGCCGTTCTGCGCGGTTTATTGGGGCGGCCGCCCGACGATCGACAACCAGCTCTCGCAGACCTTCCTGTCGAACGCGAACTGGAACGACACGCATTGGCGGCGGCCCGATTTCGATAAGATCATCATCGCGGCGCGCGGCGAGCTCGACGAAGCCAAGCGCACGCAGATGTACGCCGAAGCGCAGAAGATGATCGTCGACGACGGCGGCATGGTGTGCTTCGCGATCGGCGACTATCTCGACGGCTACGCCAAGAAGGTGAAGGGCACGGCGCCCCATCCCCATTACGACATGTGCGATCAGCGCATCGCAGAAAAGGGCTGGTTCGCGTGAACCTGTCGGGGTCCCCGATCCGCAACTGAGGGGCGGCGTCCGTGCTTCGTCTGATCGCAACACGGGCCCTCCTCGGCGTGGCGACGCTTCTGGCAGTCTCGGTGCTGATTTTTATCTGCGTCCAGATCCTGCCCGGAGACGTCGCCTCGTCCATCCTCGGCCAGCAGGCGACGCCCGAGAACCTGCGAGCGCTGCGCGAGGAGCTGGGGCTCAATCAGCCGGCCTATATCCGCTACTTCCAGTGGCTGTGGGGCGTCTTGCACGGCGACCTCGGCCGGGCCTTGACGAATAAGCGAGATATTTGGGGCGATCTCTCGCCGAGGCTCGTCAATACCTTGTTCCTCGCCGGCTACTCCGCCGCGATCTCCGTTCCGATTTCGATCGGCGTCGGCATTCTGTCGGCCATTCGCGAAGGACGGCCCGCCGACCGCATCGCCAATATCCTAAGCCTCATCGCGATATCTTTTCCGGAGTTTTTCGTCGGCTATATTTTGATGCTCATCTTTTCGACGCAGCTCGGCTGGTTTCCGTCGCTGGCCACGGTTTTTCCGGGCATGAGCATCGGCGAGCGCTTCTATGTCGCGACGCTGCCGGCGCTGGCGCTCACGCTGGTCGTTCTGGCGCATATGATGCGCATGACCCGCAACGCGGTCCTCTCCATCATGTCGACGCCCTATGTCGAAATGGCCTTCCTCAAAGGCTTGACGCGCGCGCGCGTCGTCGCCCGCCACGCGCTGCCCAACGCGGCCGGCCCGATCATTTCAATCGTAGCGCTTGACCTCGCCTATCTCGTCGTCGGCGTCGTCGTCATCGAGAACGTCTTCACCTATCCGGGCGTGGGGCAATTCATGGTCGACGCCGTCTCCAAACGCGACATTCCGGTCGTGCAGGATTGCGGCTTGGCCTTCGCCGTCGTTTATGTGACCCTGAACACCCTGGCGGATATTTTCGCCATTCTGGTCAACCCGCGCTTGCGGCGTCGACGGTAGCCCGCCATGAAAATCTACGGACATCAAGCGCCGTGGTCCGCCCTGGTCGGGCTGGCGATCATCGTCTTTTTCGTCATTGTCGCGGTGATCGGGCCGTTTCTCACGCCCTATACGCAATCGCAAATCGTCGGCGGCACTTGGGACCCGGCTTCGGCGCAAATGTGGCTCGGCGCGGATCAAGACGGCCGCGACATGCTGACGCGGCTGATTTATGGCGCGCGCCTGTCGATCTCAATCGCGGCGGCGACGACGATTCTCTCGTTCTTTGTCGGCATCGTCCTTGGCTTCATCGCCGCCGTGACGGGTCCGTGGATGGACATGTTCCTTTCGCGCATTGTCGACATCATCTTGTCGATTCCGAATTTGATCCTGGCCTTGATCATCCTGGCCGGACTGGGCTCGTCGATTCCGGTTTTGATCATCACGATCGCCCTGCTCGACTCGACCAAGGTCTTCCGACTTGCGCGCGCGCTCGGCAAGAACATCTCGGTGCTCGAATTCGTCGAGGCGGCGCGCATGCGCGGCGAAGGCCTGTGGTGGATCATCGCCCGCGAAATCTTTCCGAATTCCGTCGCGCCGCTCGCGTCCGAGTTCGGCCTGCGCTTTTGCTTCAATTTTCTGTTCATCGCCGCGCTGAGCTTCCTCGGCATCGGCGTTCAATTGCCGCTGGCGGATTTGGGCGGGATGGTCAAGGACAATGCCGGCGGCATCGTCTATGGCGTCTGGGCGCCGCTCTATCCCGCCTTTGTCATCGCGGCGCTGACCGTCGGCGTCAATCTCGTCGTCGACTGGCTGCTGTCGATCGACGCCCGGCCCTCCGGCGCGCAGGCGGAAATGTGAGGAACGTTGCGGCGATGAGCGACACGTTCGTACTGCAATTGCAAGGCCTGAAAGTCGAGACGATCAAGGGCGCGGTCCTGGTCGACAATGTCGACGTGACCTTGCGGCGCGGCGAGATCCTCGGCCTGATCGGCGAATCGGGCGCGGGCAAGTCGACGATCGGCTTGGCCGCGATGGCCTATGCGCGGGCCGGCTGCCGGATCACAGACGGCGCGGTCAAGATCAACGGAACCGATTTGCGCGTCAGCACCGCCGCGCAGCGGCGCAATTTCCGCGGCAAGAGCATCTCCTACATCGCGCAAAGCGCCGCCGCCTCGTTCAATCCGGCGATGACGCTGATGGACCAGTTCTGCGAGGCGCCGGTCCTCCACGGCGTCATGTCGCGCAAGGAGGCCGAGGCCTATGCGCGGCGCCTGTTCCGCATCCTGCAATTGCCCGATCCGGACAATTTCGGCGCGCGCTATCCGCACGAAGCGTCGGGCGGGCAATTGCAGCGCGCCATGGCGGCGATGGCGATGAGCTGCCGCCCCGACATCATCGTTCTCGACGAGCCGACGACGGCGCTTGACGTCACGACGCAAATCGAAGTGCTGGCGCTGCTGCGCGATCTCATCCGCGAATTCGGCACGGCGGGCCTGTACGTCACCCACGATCTGGCCGTCGTCGCGCAAATCGCCCACCGGATCATGGTGCTGCGCCACGGCAAGATGATCGAGGTCGGCGATGCGCGCCAAATTCTGGAGCATCCGAAGACGCCTTACGCCACGGCGCTGGTCAATGAGCGCCGCGAAGCGGGCCATCTTGCGCAAATGGCGCCGAAGGAAGGCGGCCCGATCCTGAGCATGACGAATGTCGAGGCCGGCTATCTGCCTGGCGTGCCGATCGTCAAGAACATCAATATCGAGATCAAGCGCGGCGAGACGCTGGCGGTGGTCGGCGAATCCGGCTCCGGGAAGAGCTCGACGGCGCGCGTGGTGACCGGCTTGCTGCCGCGCTGGACCGGCGACGTGAAGCTTGGCGGCGAGAGCTTGCCGGCCGAGCTCAGCCGTCGCTCGCGCGACGTCATGCGCCGGCTGCAAATGGTCCACCAGATGCCGGACGTCGCGCTCAATCCGCGCCAGACGCTGGGCGAAATCATCGGCCGTCCGGCGGGACTCTTCTTCAGGCGCTCGGCCGCGGCCGTGAAAGACAGGGTCGCGGAATTGCTGCGCCTCGTCGGCCTCCCGGAAGATTTCGCCGCGCGGCGGCCGGGCCAGCTTTCCGGCGGCCAGAAGCAGCGGGTGTGCATCGCCCGGGCGCTCGCCGCCGAGCCGGAGCTGATCATCTGCGACGAGCCGACCTCGGCGCTC
>DATGLU010000226.1:0-14275 GCA_035294045.1 Roseiarcus sp.
CGGGAACGGCAAGGACGAATGGCTGCCGCGCGATTGCGACGATCTCTCCCACGAGATGAGCCCGCAATACGGGTTGCCAGTCGATATGTCGTCGAAACGGGGCGGTCTCAGAACAATCGCCAAGGCTCTCAACGAAGGCGATCTGGTCCGCGCTCAGATCGCCACTGTGCTGCTCGCCGTCCCCGATCCGCCGTCCCTTTCCAAGGGCGCGCCGTCGCGCGAGGGAATGATCAAGCTCGCGAGCGATCTTCGCTGGAGCGGCATGCTCAAGGCCGATTGGGACCCGGACCAACATCCACGCTGGCCCGCCGGCGCGCCCGACAGCCAGGGCGGACAATTCGCCCCGAAAGGGGAAGGGGGCGAAACCGGCGCTTCGCCGATTTCGTACGCTGACACGACCAGCCGCGCAGGCTCAGACAATCCCCGACCGGACAGAGCCGACACGCGCATTCAACTCGCCGACGCCGGCATCAGCGATGCGTCAGACGATCCGGTGGCCCAAGCGGCCGCACGCGCGGCCGAGGCGGGCGATGCGATCGCTCAAACGACGCCCACCAACAGCGAACACGAAGGTTTCTGGCAGAGGCTCGGGTCGGAGCTGTCGGAAAGAACGAAGGCTTGGCTCGAAGCGATCGGTCGCGCGGAAATCGAGGAAAGCGACGCCAATCTCGCCACGTCCACTGCCACGGTCGACGCGATCGCGCACGCGGTGCGGACCTTCGCCGAATATCGCGCACAACCGTGGCTCGGCTCCGACGGACGCCCCGTGCAAGTTCCTGTCATCGACCCCGTCGATCTTACCCCCGAAGCAGCTCTGATGGGGCCTATGCGATTCGAGCTACATGAGCCGCTTATGCGTCCCGCCACGAATGCCGACTGGATCGATCCTCTGGTCAACTTGGCCTCCCTCGCGGCCGTTGCCGCTGGGCCGGCGCTGAGATTGGCGGGTTCTGCCGCAGAAGCGGTTGAGAGCGCTGACGTTGCGGCGCTTTCGGTCGATACGACAGCGTATCGTGCGACGTTCGGCAAGGCGCTTACGAACAATTATCGGAAAACTTTTTTTAGAGCTAATCCCGAGCTAAAAGGCGAGGTCGTTGTTCACCACGGTGTCCCCCAGAAAGCATTAGAGCTCTATCCTGACGAAGTCACAGAGTCCGAAATTCATTCTATCGAGAATTTACGTGGGATTCCCAAGGAACTCAATTCCGATTTGCATCTCAGTCAGATTGCAAGGGAATGGCGTCTGTTCCATTGGGCGAATCCAAACGCGACTCGAGAACAGTTGCTTCAAAAGGCAACGGAGATCGATCTAAAGTACGGCGGCCGGTTCAAGCCGCCTGTAGGCGGAGGCGAATAGCGATGACCTATTACGTATTGGAGCCAGAAGTGGCGGGGGGATTCGGGCCTGCGACGACGGGAGACTTGAGGGCTAGGCCGCCGCTGCTCGAGAAATTCAACTATGAATTTGATACATGGCTCGGCGACCCGCTCCTTGAGGCGCTCGGCACTTTCATTGTGACGGATCGTCTCAGAGAGCGCTTGATAGAGGCGCACGCATCGGGCGTTGCATTTGGCGATGTCGAGGTCACAAAAGCTGGTATCTTTCTTGACTTGTATGGCGACCGGCCTCTCCCCGCCTTCTCCTGGCTGCAAATCACCGGGCGAGCCGGAAAGGACGACTTCGGCCTTTCATCGTCTGGCAACTTGGTCGTCTCCGAGCGGATGATGAATTTGCTCAACGCGTTTGGATTAAACCACTGTGAAATATCCGAATACGATCCAAAGAAGAATTAGTCGTCGCCTCAGAGGCCCCCGATCAAAATGCTGCGGCCGTGACGAACGGCGGCATGGCATTGCTGACGGGACGATTTGGGCGGTCCACCGACAGAATTCCAACGAGAGTAGCGACGCCACGAAGCGAAGATCGCCGATCGAGGCGCGTGAGAGGCTAAGCCACGCGTAATCTTAGGTTCGTGATAACGCTTGCAACAAAGATGAGTAAGAAGATACCACCACATCCTTTGGAGCGTATTTTCGGTGCCGGCGCGTTTGACTACGAAAGAAAGGTCCCGGGCACCAGGCCGGGCGAAGAGGCTTCCGTTCGATACGTTTCTTTCGACGATTCGGCGTCTATTCCAGAACTATTCCATGAGGTGCTCAATAGGATTAAGCCTTAAGCTCGTGAAGAGCGGGGGGCAATTCTCGAAGGCACGAAACTGGAGCTTCCCGATGGCGGCCATTTTTTTGCGATATTGTTTACCGTTGACCTCGAAGGATGGCGCAAACAAATTGAGCTCGGCGCAAAAGCGCTCGGCCGAGCCACCGCGAAAGTGGCAGGCGGCGACGTCATCGTTTCCGACGGACGCGCGAGAGCTGCCGGATGGACGTAATGAGGAGCCACGCCGCGGACGAGGCGATTGAGGCTTCCCAATCTTTGGCGAGCCTGCGGCAGCGATTGAGCCACGCAAGGGTGCGCTCGACGACCCATCGTCTGGCGACAACGACGAAGCCTTGCGCCTGGTCGGGCCGTTTGACGATTTCGATTGCGGGACCATCGAGCGCCGCCAGAGCGGTTTCGAGTTTCTCTCCGGCATAGCCGCCGTCGGCGAAGAGACGGACGATCGTCGGGAAGCTTTCGCAGGCGTCCTCGACGACGCCGATCGCTCCGTCCCTATCCTGAACGCCGGCTTCGTGCACGATCCCGGTCAGCATATGGCCTTCCGTGTCCGTCACAATATGGCGCCTGCGGCCCTTGATCTTCTTTCCCGCGTCATAACTGCGCGAGCCGCCGCTCTCGGTCGTCTTCACCGACTGGCTGTCGATGATCGCGGCCGTGGGCTGCGGCGCGCGGCCGGAAAGCACGCGCGAAGCGGCGACCAGCGCCTCATTGATGAGATCGAGCACGCCGCTGTCGCGCAGCCGGTAGAAATAATGCTGCACGGTCGTGAACGGCGGGAAATCCGTCGGCAGCATCGCCCATTGGCAGCCCGTCGCCGCTATATACTGGATGGCGTTCCAAACCTCGCGCAGGTCCGTCGTGCGCGGCCGGCCGACGCGGCAAGGCGGCGGCATGAACGGCTCGACGATGGCCCACTCCCCGTCCGTACAATCGCTTGCATAACGTCTTTCACACCAGGCATAGTACGCCCGAGTGGTTTCAGTCCAGGCCATCCGATTCTCCTTGATTCGCAACCACAGAGAATCACAAGCCTCTGAAACCACTCAACTTATTTTTTCGGTCGGGCTCTCACATCCCTTGTCTAGCTGCAAAGCAGAATTCCAATAACGTTCCGCGTATAGGTCGATAGACCCTCAAGCCGCTTGTAGGCGGAGGCGAATACCGGTGACCTATTTCGTATTGGAGCTTCGGAGAGCCTAAGCCACACGGTTCGTAATAACGCCTGCAGGTTCGACTAAGACCGCTTTAGTTCGCTGGCGTGTAACGGCGCGGCTATCGCGAATTTGGATACAATGGCGGGCCAGATCGCATATTCGGTTTTGAACCGTACTGGCGACGGTAAAAGCGACGGTACTCCAAATCCGTTACTTAGAAAATCCCAACGGAATCAGAGTGTTGTCTGCGCAGACAACCATGGAGTGGGAGTGACGGGGGGATGGGATACTGTGGAGGGCGCTAGAGGGGAAAAGCTTGCGTGTGGATGTACTCTCGGATGCTCGTCAACTTGCCGTCCTGGACGATGATGGCGAAGACGAAATGGTCTCGAAGGTCCTGGTCCTGCATCGGTGTGGCGATCGGCCCCGGACCGACTCGCGCGACGGCAAGAAAGTAGCGAACGTCAGACGAAGCGCGTGCGGCTCTTCACGGAGAGTTCCCATCGCGCAGGCTCGGCGCATACGCGTCGCTTCTCGCGGGGCTGTCCCTATCGCGCGACTGACGCGCGGCTGGTCGCGGGCGCCGCTTGCCATCGTTCGGTCGAAAGCCTGGCTGCGATCGCTTGAAGCGGCGTCGTTCAATCGCGAATGGTGCGCCGTATCGACCATCGATATCGATCGTCTGTGAAAGACCGAGCAAATCGCGGATCATGGAAATTCCTGTTTGGAATCAAGTGCAAATTTCTGACGGATCGGGCGGACCGGTGTTCTGCCGCCCCAGAAAAGCTCACACTCAGATGCGCTGAAGAATTTTAGTTCTGTTTTTCAGAAATAAGGCTGGACCTTCCAGTCTGTTCATGATATGTTCCAACCTCGAAATCGAGGGGCAAGACATTTGATCCATCAATTTCATCTGTCGCCGCGCGGAAGCCGCGGCGTCTTCTGCGATGAGGACGGCGCTTTCGTCGGCGCTGTTCCAATGCTCACGCGAACGCGCGGGAACGGCAAGGACGAATGGCGACCGCGCGATTGCGACGATCTCTCCCAGGAGATGAGCGCGCAATGCGGCCTGCCCCTCGATATGTCCTCGAAACGGGGCGGTCTCGCGGTCATTGCCAAGGCGCTCAACGAGGGCGATGTGGTCCGCGCCCAGGTCGCTACCGTACTGTTGGGTGTTCCCCACCCTCCGTCCCTTTCCCAGGGCGCGCCTCCACGCGAGGAGATGATCAAGCTCGCTGGCGATCTTCGCTGGAGCGGCCTGCTCAAAGCCGATTGGGATCCGGACGAACATCCACGCTGGCCTGCTAGAAACGCCGACGGAAAAGGCGGAGAGTTCGCTCCCAAAGGGGAAGGGGGCGAAACCGGCGCTTCGCCGATTTCGTACGCTGACGCGACCAGCCGCGCAGGCTCAGACAATCCCCGACCGGACAGAGCCGATACGCGCATTCAACTCGCCGATGCCGGCGTCAGCGATGCGTCCGACGATCCCATGGCTCAAGCGGCCGCACGCGCGGCCGAGGCGCAGGGCGACGAGAGCGCTCAAACCAGGCCGACAACAGCGAACACGAAGGTTTCTGGCATAGGCTCGGGTCGGAGCTGTCGGAAAAAACAAAGGCCTTGCTCGTCGAGGTTGGCCGAGCACAAATCGAGCAAAGCGACGCCGAACTCGCCACCGCTACTGCCCAGGTCGACGCGATCGCGCATGCGGTGCAGGCCTTCGCCGAATATCGCGCGCGACCGTGGCTCGGCTCCGACGGGCGCCTTCTGCGCGTTCCTATCATCAACGCCGGCGATCTTTCCGACCAAGAAGCTCTGATGGGGCCGATCCGATTCGAGCCAAATGATCCGCCTATGCGTCCGGCCACGAACGCCGACTGGATCGATCCTCTGGTCAACTTGGCTTCCCTCGCGGTCATGGCCGTAGGACCGGCGCTGAGATTGGCGGCTCCTGCCGCAGAGGCGATTGAGAGCGCCGAGGTTGCAGCGCTTCCTGCAAATACGACAACCTATCGTGCGACGCTCGGCAATGCGCTCACTAACAACTATCGGAAAACTTTTTTTGAATTTAATCCCGAGCTAAAAGGTGAGGTCTTTGTTCACCACGGCGTTCCCCAGGTAACATTAAGGCGCTATCCGGGCGAAGTCACAGAGGTCGAAATTCATTCTATTGAAAATTTAGGTGGCATTCCTAACGAACTCAATTCCGATTTGCATCTAAAGCAGATAGCAAAGGAATGGCTCCGATTCTACGACGAGAATCCGAATGCGACTCGAGAACAATTGCTTCAAAAGGCGACCGAGATCGATCTGAAGTACGGCGGCTGGTTCAAGCCGCCAGTAGGCGGAGGCGAATAGCGATGACCTATTTCGTATTGGAGCCGGAAGCGGCGGGGATGTTCGGGGATGCGACAACGGGAGACCTGAGGGCTAGGCCGCCGTTAATCGAGAAATTCAACTATGAATTTGACACATGGCCTCACGACCCGATTCTCGAGGCCATCAGCACTTTCATTGTCACGGATCGTCTTAAGGAGGCCTTGATAGAGGCGCGCGCATCAGGCGTTGCGTTCGGCGATGTAGAGATCACGCGATCTGGAATATTTCTTGACATGAATGGCGATAGGCCTCTGCCCGCTTTCTCCTGGCTGAAAATCACCGGTCGAGCCGGAACGGACGACTTTGGTCTTTCATCGTCTGGACTCCTGGTCGTATCCGAACGGATCATGGATTTGATCAAGACGTTTGGATTAAAGTACTGCAATGTATCTGAATACGACCAAAAGAAGAATTAGTCGTCGCCTCGGAGAGGGCGCCGATTAAAGCGCTGCGGCTATGGCCGAACGACTGCATGGCGTCGCTGCGGGGATCGTGTCCCTGGGCGGGCGGCTGGTTCAAGCCGTCTATAGGCGGAGGCGAATAGCGATGAACTATTTCATATTGGAGCCGGAAGTGGCTGGTTGGTTCGGGCCTGCAACGACGGGAAACTTGCAGATCAGGTCGCCACAGATCGAGAAATTCAACTCCTTGAAGCGCTCAGCACTTTCATTGTGACGGATCGTCTCAAGGAGCGCTTGATAGAGGCGCACGCATCAGGCGGTTGCTTCGGCAATGTGGCGGTCACAAAAGCCGGAATATTTCTTGACCTATACGGCGACCGACCTCTCCCGCCTTCTCCTGGCTGCAAATCACCGGTCGATCCGGAACAGACGATTTTGGTCTTTCATCGTCTGGCTACTTGATCGTCTCCGAACGGATGACGAATTTGGTCAAGGCGTTTGAATTAAAGTACTTCTATGTATCTGATTGCGATCCGAGTCGCGTCGGATGTCAATAGTTGGTTCATGAATTAACTGGACGGCGTCGCCGACAATACCATCTCGATAGACGGGGAACTGACAGCGGTCGAAGCGAAATACGTCGACGATTGGGCCGCCTCATTGAGGAACCCGGCAAGTGAGATTGGCGGCGAGCCATGCGCTGCGGACGAGCAGCAGAGCATGATACAACAGGCCAAAGCGTATTCCCTATACTTCCGCGGTGGCATTGTTTATCATACCAATAGCGTCGAGCTAGCCACGTATTACACGAACATTTTCCGAAAGTCCGGCCTCAGAAACTTTCGGTTCGTAATAACGCCTGCAACAAAGATGGGTAAGAAGATGCCACCACATCCTTTAGCGATGACCTCGAAGGATGGCGCAAACAAATTGAGCTCGGCGCCAAAGAGCTCGGCCGAGCCACCGCGAAAGTGCTAGGTGACGACGTCATCGTTTCCGACGGACGCTCATATCCCTTGTCTAGCTGCAAGATAGAATTCGACTAACGTTCGCGCGCAGGTCGATGGACCTTGAGCGTCCGCCTCGTTTCTGCAGAGAAATGTGGGCGCCATGGGCGATGGCCGAGTTTTCGGTCGTACGGCGCCAGTAAGCAGGGCGCACAGCAAGTTCTTGCGCAACGGCGAGGCTCTCGGCGCCCTCGAACAACCGGCCAAGCTTAGGCATCTCGTAGGCGGAGGCAAATAGCGGTGACCTATTGGATCGCATCTAACAATTGAGGCCCGCGATGGATCCCAAGCCTCTCGATGGCCTTCGGATCGCCGCAGCAAATCCGGCGGATTGGGCGAACGTGACCAGGCTGGCCGCCGGAGCGCTTGAGCTTGGCTCCGGCCAGTCCATCGGGGCGGCGGCCTTATTGGCGGCAATGGACGCCCATGCCGAAAGAGCCGCCGTCAGCGCGGCGATCAGCAAATTTGATCTAGATGCGACAAAAGCGGCGGACGTTCTCGCCGCGCGCGCCTATGTCTGGGCCCAGAACAACGCGCCCCTGAACTACTCCGAAGTACCGTGGAGCGGCAGAAACTTGAATCCGTCGCCCAGTCCATCATGGCGCTCGAATTCGCCAGACCGGGCACGCTCTATCGCGGTGATCGGCTCGGCGGCCAAGCCTTTGTGGAAGGAAATCCCGCGGTTTTACGCTTTCCGTCGCGCCGGAATCGAAATTTGGCATGAATGCAAGGACCTCGATCTCGCAGTATGGATATCGTCGCAGGAAAGGCTCGGCGCGATCCGCCGCGCCCGAGACATCGCGCTGCGCAAAGCCTACGAGAGCGGCGAGGGTCCAAGCGTCGCCAATCACCAAGTCGACATCTTTTTGATCCAGCCGGGCGCCGACAGATATGTCGGCCGGCTGTGCA
Organism: Roseiarcus sp.; assembly: GCA_035294045.1. Taxonomy (GTDB): domain Bacteria; phylum Pseudomonadota; class Alphaproteobacteria; order Rhizobiales; family Beijerinckiaceae; genus Roseiarcus. The sequence goes on from DATGLU010000226.1 coordinate 8,027, forward strand.
GTTTCAGCACGTGCCCGAAAGGCAAACCGGAATGCCGCGCGCCTGGCTGCGGCGCCATTCCCTTCAACAAATCGGTCGAAGGCTTCACGCCGCGCGCCGACCTGCTGGCCCCCGCCGTGATGCTGTATCGACGAGGAGCGGGACGCTTGCGCTCGGCGCTTGATCTGCCGGGGATCGATGATGGCGACGGTCGCGCCAGGCGGCAGGCGCGGGAGGGTTGACGGAGCAACATCGGGCAAAGTTCGCAGGCGAATAGGCGAAGGCGCCGTCCCTTAGATGTTCAGTCCCACCAGAAGAACCACCAGTCGCTCTCCGCTAGTCCCGCGGCCAGCGCCCGATAGAAGCCAACGCCCTGGTTAATGATATCGCTGCAGTAAGCGTACTGTACGCGAGCGAGATCGAGGGCTTCGTCGCGCGTCGCAGGTTTGTTCGATACGCGCAGGTTTATCGTGTCGGCGCCAAGGCCGATGAGTTCGGCGCCATATCGGTTGCGCCAGGCGCGCAGCGCCGCTACGTGATAGGCTGGCGGAGGGCAGTCGTTCCAATTCCGCATCGCATATAGGCAGGAATGGCCGTGGGATCGTCCGTAGGGATCAGCGCAATGCGCACCATAGCCTTCAGTCGCCCGGTCACGAGATCGCAGGCGAAGGACAAGCCCGGCGAGTATGAAATCTCGACCGGCAATCGCCCAAAGGCGGCTCAGAGTCCTCGCCCACGAGATCGCTCAACAAAGCCGCCTGGTTGAGGGTCGCCATAGCCTGCGCGCGTTCGTCGCGGCGCAGCTTGTAAAGGTCCTCTGGAAAAGTGATGACCTCAGCGGCGGCGGGGATCTCCTCGATGGGCCGCAGCCGCGCCGAAGCGACAATCTTGCGCCGGCGCTTTCCCGCTTGACGCGCGGCCGTCCTGACGACTATACGCTAATCAATAACCAGAAGGTTATCAATTCAAAATGCCCAAGGCTCACGACGCGCTGTTCAGGACGCTTGCCGATCCGACCCGGCGGGCAATTTTCGAGCGCTTGTGCCGGGAAGGGGAGCAGACGGTTGGGGCTTTGACGGCTCGGGCGGGGGTTTCGCAACCGGCCGTCTCGAAGCATCTCGGCGTTCTGAGGAAGGCCGGATTGGTTCGCGATCGTCATGAGGGCCGCCAGACGCATTACCGCGCCCAGATCGGCGCCCTGGCCCCGCTGATCGACTGGACGAGTCAAATGGCCGACTTCTGGCGGAGCCGGTTCGACAACCTCGAAGATTTGCTCAAAAGGATGGACCAATGAGCGAAACGCTTTCCGTCATCGTCGAGCGGGAGATGCCTTTCCCGCCGGAAAAAATTTGGCGCGCGCTCACGCAACCGCACCTGATCGCGGAATGGCTGATGAAGAACGATTTCGAGCCCGTCGTGGGGCGCCGGTTCAATCTTCGCGGCGAGTGGGGCGGCGTGCTGGATTGCGAGGTCCGTGCGGTCGAGCCGCACAAAACGCTGTCCTACACATGGAATTTCGCGCATGACGACGCGGCCTACAATCTTCAGAGCGTGGTGACCTTCACCCTGACGCCGACCGGCGCCGGGACCCGCCTGCGCATGGAGCAGACGGGCTTTCGGCCGAATCAGAAGCAGGCTTACGGAGGCGCCAAGGCTGGCTGGCCGCAATTCTTCGAGAGACTGGAGCACGTTCTGGCGCGGACCGACTGATCTTCGTTCGGTTGCGTTCGGCTCGTCCTCAAAGGAGGTCCTTTTGAACTGGAATGGCTGGGTTCGGCAGACGCATCGATGGCTGTCGATGGTCTTCACGGCGACCGTCATCGCCAACTTTGTCGCCCTGGGACTGGGGAAGCAAATCTCCTGGATAACCTATGCGCCATTGCCGCCGCTCTTCCTGCTCTTGTTTTCAGGCCTCTATCTGTTCATGCTGCCCTATGCGGCGAGGCGGCGCGGCGCATGGCGCCAGGGCGCGGAATGATGAGGACAACGACGCCCATCGAGAAGAAGGGCAAGAGCAGCTCGACAAGCGGAGCCTCCCCCTCCGAGTTGATCGACGCGAGAATCAAGGAGCTCGGCGACTGGCGCGGCCAGACGCTCAGCCGGATTCGTACCTTGATCAAGCAAGCCGATCCCCAAATCGTCGAGGAATGGAAGTGGCGAGGGGCGCCGGTCTGGTCGCATGACGGGCTGATCTGCACCGGCGAGACTTACAAGAGCGTCGTAAAGATAACCTTCGCCAAAGGCGCGGCGCTGAAGGACCCTTCGGGCCTTTTCAACTCCAGCCTTGAAGGGACCGTAAGGCGCGCCATCGATTTCCACGAAGGCGAGACAATCGACGAAGCGGCGCTGAAGGCGCTCATTCGCGCCGCCGTCAGCCTGAACAAGACGAAAGCTCAGAGCTAATCGGCTTACGGCGGGCCCGCAATCGGAAGGACGCCGCCCGCGCCCGCGCGTCGACGCCGCGCGCAACAGAAGGAAAGGAAGAGGAGCCAAAAGGCGTTCAACCATCGTCTTGCCTCAATCCAGGCGCGGCATCAACCGAAGCGAAAATTCATCGAGCGGCTGGCGCGGCTCGGCGGCGTCGGCGACGACAGGTTGATCTGAGAAAGGCCGCGGACATTCGTCACCAAGGACGCCCTGATTTCTGGTGAGACGGAGCCTCGCATGCAGCCCAGGATCGACAGCAATCTCGGCATTCCAGGCGAGCCGGATGCGTGGGTCCCTTCGGCCTGCATTTTGTGCTCCAACGGCTGCGGCCTCGATATCGCCGTGAAGGACGGCCGGATTGTCGGCGTCCGCGGCGCCGCCAATCACCCGGTCAATTTCGGCCATCTCGGCCCGAAAGGCGTGCATGGCTGGGTCGCCAACAATTCGAAGCGCCGCGGCGCGACGCCCATGATCCGGCCGCGGAAAGGCGCGCCGCTGCAGCCGGCGAGCTGGCCGGAGGCCATGGATTTTTTCATCAAAAAGTTCAAGGAGGCCCAGCGGCTCGGGCATGACAATCTCGCCTGCTACAATTCCGGGCAGCTCACGATCGAAGAATTCTATACGCTCGGCAAGCTTTGGCGCGGCGGGCTGCAATCGCCCAATATCGACGGCAATACGCGCTTATGCACGGCGACCTCCGCTACCGGCCTCATGGCCAATTTCGGCGTGGACGGGCCCGTTGCGTCCTATGTCGATGTCGACCGGGCCGATCTGTTGTGCCTTTACGGCCATAATGTCGCGGAAGCGCAGACGGTGCTCTGGGAGCGCATGCTGGCGGCGAAGCAGAAGAACGGCGGAAGAATCATCGTCGCCGATCCGCGCCGAACGCCGACGGTACGACAGGGCGCCGATTTGCACATCCAGTTGCGCGCCGGAACGAATGTCGCCCTGATGAACGGCCTCATTCATCTGCTGATCGCGGGCGGCCGGGTGAATCGCGACTTCGTCGAAAAATACACGGTCGGATTCGAGCGGCTCGATGAGACGACCCGCGTTTATCCGCCCGACCGCGTCGCCGAAGTCTGCGGCGTTCCCCGCCATGAACTCGAAACCGCGGCCGAGTGGATCGGCGCGACGCCGCGCATGGTTTCGACCGTCCTGCAAGGATTCTATCAGAGCGTCGAGGCGACGGCTTCGTCCTCGCTGGTCAACACAGTGCATTTGCTGATGGGCGCGATCGGCAAGCCTGGCGCGGGTCCCTTGCTGATGGCGGGCCAGCCGGCGGCGATGTGCAACCGCGAGGCGGGCGCCGGCGGCTCCTATCCGGCCTATCGCAATCCGCACAGCGAAAAGCAGATGCGCGATCTCTGCGCGCTGTGGAATCTCGACTTCGACAAGTTCCATCCCGAAACGCCCAAAGACATCCTGCTGATGATGGAGACCGCCGAGCGCGGCGAGATCGAGTTCATGTGGGTGATCGGCACGAACCCGCTTGTCAGCCTGCCGGATCAGAACCGCAGCGAGCGCATTTTGCGCCGGCTGTTCCTGGTGGTGCAGGACCCGTTTCTTGACGCCGAGACGGTGGACTTGGCCGATATCTACTTTCCGGCGGCGATGTGGGGCGAGAAGACGGGTTGCGTCACCAACGCGGATCGCAGCGTCAATCTCCTGACGAAAGCCGTCGACCCGCCGGGCGAGGCGCGCAGCGATTTCGATATATTCGTCGAAGTCGCCAAGCGATTGGAATTCAAGGATCGCGATGGCGCGCCGCTGATCCCGTTCAAAAAGCCCGAGGACGCATTCGAGGAATGGCGGAAAGTCTCCAAGGGCCGACCCTGCGACTATTCCGGGATCAGCTACGAGCTGATCCGCCAAATGGGCGCGGTGCGCTGGCCGTGCAACGAGCAGCATCCGCGCGGAGCCGAGCGCCTGTATGAGGACCTGAAATTCTTCACCGGCGTCGACGAATGCGAAAGCTACGGCGCCGATTTCCTCACCGGCAACAAGAACACGCGCAGCGACTACGAGCGGATCGACCCCAAAGGCAAGGCGTTCCTCAAGCCGGCGCATTGGCGCCGGCAGCCCAATCCGATTTCCGACGACTATCCCTTCGTGCTGATCACCGGACGCGTCGTCTATCACTTCCACACCCGCACCAAGACCGGCCGGTCCGCCGCGCTGAACGAGCGCGCGCCGCTTCCCTATGTCGAGATTCACCCGGCCGACGCCGCCCGGTTGCAGATCGAGCTCGGCGATCTGGTCGAGATCGCCTCGCCGAACGGCCGTTGGGAAGGCGTGGCGATGGTCGTCGATACGGTCCGGCCCGGCGAAGTCTTCGTGCCGTTTCATTACGGCCACGGCGCGCAATCGGCCAACCAGCATACTTGGTACGCGCGCGACCCGGTCAGCCATCAGCCGCAGCTCAAATCATCGCCGGTCGCGGTTCGGCGGCTCAGCTTCGGGCGGCCCGAGCCCTGGCTGCTGGCGCGGCTTGCGGAGCTGGATGGGACTTCCAAGACGCCATTCGCCGTCCGGCAATTCGGCGGCGCCGCTAGCCGCGCGGCGCCGCGTTAGCGTGGAGGATGGGATCACGATGGCCAAGACATTCAAAGTCGGCGATCACGTGAGCTGGAATTCCGAGGCGGGCCGGGTGAGCGGCCATATCGTGCGGGTGCATACGAGCGATGTGAACTACAAAGGCTATATTCATCACGCGAGCGAGGATGAGCCGCAATACGAAATCCAAAGCGACAAGACGGATCACGTCGCGCTGCACAAGGCCAGCGCGCTGCAGCGCCTTTCCCGCTGATCCGCGCTGCTTATTTGCCAGCCGGCGCGAGCGCCACGGCGGCCTCGGCGGTCAGCATCAGGAAGGTGAAAGTCTCCTGAAGGTACAGCCGCACCGCGGTTTCGGTATGGCTCAGATAGCCGATCGAAATGTCCTGGCCGATATGCAGCTCGAAGTCGCCGCCGCGGGTGGTGAGCACAAGGCCTCCGGCGAGGGCAGGGGCCCAGACGATCTCGCCGTCGACGAGACGCTGGATATGCCGCAGGATCGGATAGCCGCTATCGCTGGCGCCGCTGATCGCGGTATAGGGCTCGGCGCCCAGCAGGAGCGCGTAGGGGCCGTTGACGCCGGCAAGGCGCAATTGGCTGACCGCCTGCGCCACCGCGTCCGGATAGGCTTTCACGTCGGCCGGCAGCGTTAGCGGCGGATTGCTCGCGCCCGGCCGGACGCCCTGAATGCCGGCGGAGGCGTAGCCGTCAAAGACGGCGCGATCCTCGGCGAAGGCGATTTTGCGCGCCGCGTCTTTCAGCGGCGACCAGTCGGAATTCTTGGCGCCGCGCTCCACGTCGTCGATCGCTTGGCGGGTGAGCTCAAACGGCGCGCGCAACTCGACCAGCGCCTTCGCTTCGCGTTGCGCGGCCTCGATTCCCTCGCTTGGCGCCTCGATCCGCCGGACATGGCCGGCGCCGACGGCCGACAATTCGAAGGTCGCCGGACCGCGCAGATCGACGACGCGGCGCGCCGCCAAATGGCGCTTCAGCGTTCGGGACGCTTCGTCTTCGATCTGGGCCCAAGCCGTTGCGGAGATCGGAGCAAGCTCCCGATAGAGATTATTCATGCCCAGATTCTCCTCTCAATGAGCCAATGCCGAGCGAACCGTCGGGCTGCGCCGGCCGAGCTTCCGGCCCGCCTTCATCCGAAGGCGGCGGCGCCGCTTCCCCGACCTTCTCCAGGAACGTTGCAGACGGCGCAAAAAACAGCGAGCCGGTGACGGCGCGGCTGAAATCTAAGAGCCGATCGTAGTTGCCCGGCGGCCGGCCGACAAACATGTTCAC
>DATGLU010000227.1:0-2007 GCA_035294045.1 Roseiarcus sp.
GCTCGTCGGACGAAACCCACGACGCGCTGCTGGCGCTTTACGAGACGCGCTATGGACAGCAGATCGAAGCGGTGACCACGGACGAGGCGATCGAAAGCTGGAAGTGACGCGTGTCATTCCCGCGCAAGCGGGAATCCAGTACCGGCCTCTCCTTCGCGCGCCGCGCCTTTTTGGATTCCCGCTTTCGCAGGAATGACAAGTACGTCAGCGCCGCGTCCGCGGCGTCTTTCCCGCCCGCGCTGCAGGCTTGTCGACGCCGCCTTGCGCATTCACGTCGTTCTCGACATCGCCTTCGATCGTGTTCTCGCCTTGCAGCGTCTCCAACTCGTCCGGCGTTACGCCCGCCATGGCGACGCCTTTGGAGCCGCCGATCAGCGGATTGCCTTTGAGATCGGCGTCGGTCGGGCGATCGGATTTGGGATGACGCGTCATGATTGAGCGCCCTTGTGAGCCGGCGCGTGGCCGCCCTTCCGGCCCGGCTCGTGGCCGTGATGGCTGTCGCGTTCGCCGCCGCCGCCCGAGACGCGGCTATGGCGGCGACGATCGTTGTCTGGCGGCGGCTTCTTTGTATCGAGCGGCGCCTTGGCGTTTTCGTGCGAGGCGCCCGGGCCGCCTTGCCGGATGGTCGCGGGATTTTTCGTCGAGGTGGACATTGCTCAGCGATCCTGCTGCAGCCCCTGATTGGTCGTGTTCTGCTTGACATTGGCCTCTTGGCCGCGTCGCTCGGCGCCCGCGCGCGGCTCGGGGCGGCCTTGTTCGGCAGGCGCGCGCTTCTCGTCCTTCGTTCCTTTCGGGCTTTGATTGGCCGGCGGCGCCGGCGGCGTCTTGTGGCTCATTGCGGACTCCCACATATCAAGGCGCTCTCAGATGATCGGCTTGCCGCCGGTGACCGCGACGGTCGCGCCGGAAACATAGCTTGCTTCGTCGCTCGCCAGCAGCACATAGACTGGCGCAACCTCGCAGGGCTGGGCCGGCCGCTTCATCGGAACCTGCTAGCCGAAATGCGCGACCTTGTCTTTCGGCAGGGTCGAGGGGATCAGCGGCGTCCAGACCGGCCCCGGCGCCACCGCGTTGACCCTGATCCCCTTCTCCGCCAGCATTTGCGCCAGGCCGCCGGTGAAATTCTGGATCGCGCCTTTGGTCGTCGCATAGGCGAGCAGATGCGGGCTCGGCGCGTCGGCGTTGACCGACGCCGTGTTGATGATCGAGGCGCCTTCCTTCATGTGCGGAACCGCCGCCTTGGCGATGTAGAACATCGCCGAGATGTTGGTCGCGAAAGTCTTGTTCCATTCGTCGTCGGAAATCTCCTCGATCGACGTGAAGCTCATCTGATGGGCGGCGTTGTTGACCAGCACGTCGATGCGGCCGAATTCGTCGACGGCCTTTTGGACCAGCTTGCGGCAATGATCGGGCGAGGAGACGTCGCCCGCGATAAGCAGGCATTTCCGCCCGGCCTCCTCGACGAGGCGCTTCGTCTCGGTCGCGTCCTCCTCCTCGTTGAGATAGGAGACCGCCACGTCGGCGCCTTCGCGCGCGAAGGCCAAGGCGACGGCGCGGCCGATGCCGGAATCGGCGCCGGTGATGATCGCCTTCTTGTCTTTCAGCTTGTCCGCGCCGCGATAGGCGTCCTCGCCGTAATCGGGCTGCGGATTCATCTTCGCGCTACGGCCGGGGACCGGCTGCTGTTGCTCGGCGAAAGGCGGTTTCGGAAATGGCTTGTTCATGGCGAACGCTCGCTCTCAGAGGAAGGGGTCGAGCGGCTTAACGCCTCGCTTTGGCGAAGGTTTCGGCCGGGGCCGGATTTGCCCCGGCGCCAGCGAGGTGCAGGCGAACGCCGATCGCGCTATGGTTTCAGCGCGGGTCGGCCGGGGCGAGATCATGCTGAGAGCGTCGGGTAAGCGCGGCGAAATCACCCTCGCGGCCGAGGACGGCCGCGTCGTCTCGGTGCTGAATGGCGGGCTCTTCGCCTTCACGGTCAGCGAGCGCGCGTACCAGATCGCCCGCAAG
>DATGLU010000228.1:0-4346 GCA_035294045.1 Roseiarcus sp.
ACAGAGCGGCGACCGCGCCGGCGGCGGCGAAACTCCACAGCCAGATTTCGCGCATCGCGATGAACAAAAGCGCCGAGGTCATCAGCATGGTGAGCGATACGGCGATGCCGTAAGCCGCCGCCAGATTGTCCGATTTGCCAAAGCCGATGGCGAGGCCGAGCGTCACGAGCATCAACAGCCAATTGACCGCGCCGACATAGATCTGCCCGTAACCTTCTTCCGACGTTTGCTTGACCGTCAGGCGCGGCAGCCAGCCCAGTTGGATCGCCTGGCGGGTCATCGAATAGGCGCCGGTGATGATCGACTGGCTGGCGATGATTGTCGCGATCGTGGCGAGCGCGATCAGGGGCGTCAGCAACCAGTCCGGGGCCAGACGGTAGAAAATATTTCCGCTTGTCGGCGCGCCTTCCAAGACCAGCGCCGCCTGGCCGGCATAGTTGAGGATGAGGCTCGGAAAGACGACCGCGCCCCAAGAGAGGCGGATAGGCGTCGGGCCGAAATGGCCCATATCGGCATAGAGCGCCTCGGCGCCGGTCACGCACAGAAAGACGCCGCCGAGGACGAGAAAGCCGCCGACGCCGCCTGAGACCAGATAGTTGAACCCATAGAGCGGATTGAGCGCGACGAAGACGCCGGGATGCTTGACGATCCCATAGACGCCGAGCAGCGCCATGACGGCGAACCAGAGCAGCATGATCGGTCCGAAGGCGCGGCCGATCGCGGCCGTGCCGAGCGGCTGAATGGCGAAGAGGGCAAGCAGGATCACAACCGCGAGCGGCAGGACGTAAGCCTGCAAAGCCGGCGTCGCCTGCTCCATCCCTTCAAGCGCCGAGAGCACCGAGATCGCCGGCGTGATCGCGCCGTCGCCATAGATCAGCGCCGCGCCAAAAAGACCGACGGCGATGATCGCCGGGCGATGTCTCTTCTTCACGCCGAGCAGCGTCATCAACGCGACGATCCCGCCTTCGCCGTCATTGTCGATGCGCATGGCGAAATTGACGTATTTGACGCTGGTGATGATGAACAGCGTCCACAGGATCAGCGACAGCGCGCCGAGGATCGTCGCGGCGTCCGGCTTCGGGCCGGTGAGGTCCAGAACGGTCTTCAACGTATAGAGCGGGCTGGTGCCGATATCGCCGAAGACCACGCCAAGCGCCGCCAATCCCATCGCACCGAGGCGGGGGGAGTGGGTTTCCGGCGCCTGCGCGGCGGTCGCATCCGGCATCGTCAAAGTTGCCCCTCCGAAGGCCTATCAGCGCTCGACAATATATGCCCGTTGGCGCGCCCTTCGCCTAGCCGACCTCATGCTTGCGTTTTTGCGTCAGCGCGCCGTCGGGCGGTCTTTGTGGGAACGGGCGCTGTCGTCTCGCTGATCGGAGCCCGGAACGGGTGGCGCGCGAAAAATGAGGGGCTTGCCATGGCGCCTGTTTTCTCGATCGGAATTGCCGCCTGGCCGTCACGAGCCATAATTCTTCGCCAGGTACTCGACGATGGCCCTCGCGTCGTCATCGGAAATATCGGCGCCATAGACTTTGATCATCTTGGCGACCTCGGTTTGCCAGACCGCGCGGGTCGGAAATGGAGAATTCAGAACGACGTAATCGAGGCTGTGGCAAGCGGCGCAATTGTTCGCGACAACCTCCGCGCCGGGCCCGGGCTTGAGCGCGATTGAGAATTCATTGCCCCAGGCTGCGGCGGCGAACGCGAAAGACGCGACGACGAGAGGAATGAGCCGCATTTTAGCCGACAATCTCGAGGAACAGGCGGGGCATTAGATTGTGATGATAGCCGCCCGGATTGGCGATCAGCGCGTCGGTCTGCGTCTGGCCGATGCGGTTTCGCGCTTTGACGACGAGGCCGATGCGCCCGGGCGAGGTCGGCGTGAAGGAATAGCTAAAAGCGCGGAAGGCGAACCGGCCGGAATCGTCGCCGAGACTGGCCTCGGAGAAGCTCTTGCCGGAATCGGTCGAGACTTCGACCGCCTCGATCGCATAGCCGGCGTCCCAAGCGAGACCTCGAACATTGACGGGCCGGCCGACTGGGAGTCGCGCGCCGTCGCTCGGCTCGGTGACCAGCGTATTGACCATCATCTCGGTAATCGGCGTGCTCGCATCGGTCTCCTGCGACCTGAAATGCTGAACGAAGGCGAATTTGCCGGCAGGAATTCGATAGGCGCTCGCCATCCAATAGCCGGAGAAAGGCTTCGTCGCGGCGCGCAACGATGTCAGGTGCTTCATCCAGTACGTGCCGGTCCAGCCCGGCACGACGACGCGCGCCGGAAAGCCGTTCCAATGCGGCAACGGCGCGCCATTCATTTCGTAAGCGACGAGAACCGTCTCGTCGAGCGCCTTCCAGATCGGCAGGCTCTTGACGAATTTCGGCGTCTTATCGAGAACTGGCCCGTCGGCGCCGTCGAGGACGATTTCAATCGTCTCGGCTTTGAGAGCCGCTTTGGCGAGAATGTCTTTAAGCCGCGCCCCTTTCCATCGCGCGGCCCCCATCGCGCCGTAGCCCCACTGAACGCCAGGGACATGCGGCGCGAAGAGGCCGCGCCGGGCGCCGGAACATTGCAGCACCGCTATCGTCTCGACCGCCGGAAAAGCCTTCAGCTCGGCAAGCGAGAGGGCGAACGGCTTTTCCGCTCCGTCGCCCGCAATCTCCAAGCGCCAGGCGTCCGCGTCGATCGCTTTGGGTATGTCGGCGAGATGGTAGCGTACGAAAAAAGCGTCGTTCGGCGTGATCGAATCGTGAAAATAGGCGATCGGCGTTTCGTAATTGGGCGGACGATAGGTGAGCTTGATCAGCGGGACCTTTCCCGGGAGCGCGTCGAGCTCGGCGATCTCTCGGACCCCTGCGGGAAGCCCGGAGGCGAGTGGCGGCGGTTTCATTTCATTGCTGAAGGCTCGGCCCGCGCCGAACGCCAACGAGCCCGCAGCGCCGATCATCGCGCGGCGTCGTGTGAGCATTGTCGCTCCCAGGTCAGAGTCGCGAGCCGGATCGAGACCGTTGTGATCGATCCCCTGTCACCTCTATAGACCAAAATCCAGCGCGAAGCCCGACATTTGACGAGGCGACGACAAGCCCTTTCTGGAGGCAGACAAACGAGTCCACGGTAAAGTCTCAATCAAGGAAGCGACGACCCGCCATATTCCATCCGCCTGGCGACGAATGCCCGCGGGGGATCAGCGCGACGACCAGGGATTGGTTCCACAGGCCGAGCGATTGGCCGGCCTTTTGATCCAATCCGGCGGGCTAAAGCCCGATAAATGCGCCTTATCCGAGGACCTCGATCACGCCATAGACGATCGCGGCAATGGCGGCCGCCGCCGGCAGCGTGAGGACCCAGGCGACGACGATCCCTTGCGCGATATTCCACCGCACCGCCGATGCGCGCCGCGCCGCGCCGACGCCGACGATCGCTCCGGTAATCGTGTGCGTGGTTGAGACGGGGACGCCGAAGGCGGTGGCGATAAACAGCGTCAACGCGCCGCCTGTCTCCGCGCAGAAGCCGCGCATTGGCGATAGCCGGGTGATCTTCGAGCCGACCGTGTGCACGATCCGCCACCCGCCGAACAATGTGCCCAAGGCCATCGTGGCTTGGCAGGCCAGAACGACCCAAAGCGGAACATGGAACCCGCCCGGCATATAGCCCTGCGAGTAAAGCAGCACCGAGATGATCCCCATCGTCTTCTGCGCGTCATTGCCGCCGTGTCCGAGCGAGTAAAGAGCGGCGGAGGCGAATTGGAGGGTGCGGAAGGTCGTGTCCACCGCGATCGGCGTCGAGCGCAAGAAGATCCATGACACCGCCGCGACTAAGAGCAGGGCAAGCACGAAACCCAGCAATGGAGAAAGCACGATCGCCGCGGCGGTCTTGAGGAAGCCGGTCCAGACGACCGCATCGAAGCCCGCCCGCGCGACGCCGGCCCCGACAAGGCCGCCGATCAGCGCATGCGAGCTGCTCGACGGGATGCCCAGCAGCCAGGTCACCACGTTCCAAACGATGGCGCCGCATAAAGCGGCGAAGACGACGCCGGCGGTCACGACGCTCGGCTCGACGATGCCCTTGCCCACCGTCTCGGCGACATTGAGACCGAAGATCAGGAAAGCAATGAAGTTGAAGAAGGCGGCCCAAAACACCGCCATCGAGGGGCGCAAGACACGGGTCGACACCACGGTCGCGATCGAGTTGGCGGCGTCGTGCAGCCCGTTCAGAAAATCGAAGACGAGCGCGGTGGCGATCAGACCGACCAAGAGCGGCGCGGCGAGCGTAGGGTTCATCGGTGTCGCCGCTCAAATATGTTCGATCACAATGGCGTTGACCTGATTGGCGACGTCCTCGAACCGAT
>DATGLU010000229.1:0-5989 GCA_035294045.1 Roseiarcus sp.
CGGCGCAATCGTCGTCACGCTCGCCGTGCTGCTCGCCGGCGTCGCTTACTTGACCAATGCCTATCATATCGCGGCGATGGACCAGACGCAGAGCGGCTATCGGAGCGTCTTGTCTCAGCTTGCGAGCGCCGTAATCGGTGAGAACGTCTTCTATTACGTCGCGATCGGATCGCTGCTGAGCGTCCTCGTCCTTTCGGCCAATACGAGCTTCGTCGATTTTCCGCGGCTTTGCCGCATGGTCGCGGAGGACGGCTTCCTGCCGAAGCCCTTCGCCATAGCCGGCCGCCGCCTGGTCTTTTCCGCCGGCATTCTCTATCTCGCCGCGACGAGCGGCGCATTGCTGTTCGCCTTTGGCGGCATCACCGATCGGCTCATCCCGCTCTTCGCCATCGGCGCGTTTCTCACCTTCACGCTGTCTCAGACCGGGATGGCGGTGCATTGGCGCGCCTCGCGCCAAAAGGGAGAGGCGCCGCGGGCGGTCCGGTTGCATTTCCTGATCAACGCGATCGGCGCGGCTGCGACCGGCCTGGCGCTGATCGTCATTATCCTTGCCAAATTCGTCGAAGGGGCTTGGATCACCATCCTGGTCATTCCCTGCGTGATCGGCTTACTGATCGGCATCAATCGCTATTACCGCTGGATCGAGAAAGAAATCTGCGATCCCGAGCCGCTGAAGCTCGATCGCGAGACGGCGCCAATTATTTTGATTCCCATCGAGGATTGGGACAAATTGACCGCCAAGGCGCTACGCCTCGCTCTGACGCTGTCGCCCGACGTGATCGCCATCCATCTCACGCACCTCTCGGGCCCAGAGGCCAAGGAGCATGAAAAGTCCTTAAGAGCGCATTGGCGGCGCGGCGTCGAGGAACCGGCGGAAGCCGCCGGCGACGCGCCGCCGAGATTGATGATTTTGCAAGCGCAATATCGCGCCATCCACGAACCCGTGCTCAAGCTCGCCGGCGAATTGGAGCAGAAATTCGCCGGGCGGCGCATTGCCGTGCTCATCCCGGAAGTTGTGAAGCGGCATTGGTATCAACATCTGTTGCATGCCGGCTATGCCGACCATTTGCGGCGGCAATTACTGCGTGAAGGCGATTCGCATCTGATCGTCATCGACGTGCCGTGGCGGCTATAACGGCGGCGGAACAGGAGGCCGATTGCAGGGTTAAGCCGCAGGTGAAGCCGGGAGCCCACCGGCGGAACTGCGTCAAGCTCGTGCCAGGAGGACGCAACGAAAGCGCTGAGCAGCGTTGGCGAAAAGGGCTCCGCCATCGGCAAATCGCAGAGAGCGTCATGCGCGATTTCGCCCGCGCCCGCGAGCAGATGGTCGAGAAGCAGATCGCCCGGCGCGGCGTGCGCGATCCGCTTGTTTTGAAAGCGATGGGCGAAGTTCCGCGCGAAGACTTCGTCTCGCGCGCTTTGCGCGACTTCGCCTATGACGACGCGCCGCTGCCGATCGGCGAAGACCAAACCATTTCGCAGCCCTATATTGTCGGCCTGATGATCCAAACGGCCGCGGTGAAGCCGGACGACAAGGTCCTGGAGGTCGGCGCCGGCTCCGGTTACGCGGCGGCGGCGCTCAGCCGGATCGCCGCCAAGGTTTACGCGATCGAGCGCCGTCCCGCCCTGGCCGACGCGGCGCGAAAGCGCCTCAGCGAACTCGGCTACGACAATGTCGATTTGCGGGTCGGCGACGGCGCTCAAGGGTTCGGCGAAGCGGCGCCTTTCGACGCGATCCTCGTCTCCGCCGGCGGCGAAAGCGTTCCACCGAAGCTTAAAGAGCAGCTTGTCATCGGCGGCCGGCTTGTCATTCCCATCGGCCCTCAAGGAAACGGACAAAGGCTTCTCAGGATAACCCGGCGCTCCGCGGACGAGTATGAGATCGAAGATTTCGGCGCCGTCAGCTTTGTGCCGCTCATCGTCCCAGAGAACGAAGGCGATAAAGCGAAGAGCGAGCGGCTGGCGTCGGAAGGATATCCCGGAAAATGAAACGGCGCGCCAGCGCGGCGTATCAAATCCCAGTACAACCTCCGCGCCTGAACATGGAGAGGCGAAACATGGCGAAGCGACAATCAAGACCGCAAAAGGAAACAGTCGGCCGCGTGATGCACGAGTTCAAGCACGGCGAACTTCGCATCCGGGGGAGCGGCCGCAAGGTCAAGAATCCGAAGCAGGCGATCGCGATCGCGCTTCGCGAGGCGGGCGCCTCCAATCAACAAAGCCCGAAGCAAAACCGCCGAAGCCTGAAAAGGACGAAGGCCAAGGAGCGGCGCGGCGCGACGGCGCAGGCCGAGGCGGAAGGAAAAAACACCGGGCGCCGCCGCTCATCGGACCGCGCTGGCGAGACGAGATCGGAGCTTTGCCGCGAGGCGAGAAAGCGCAAAATTCCCGGCCGCTCGAAAATGAACAAGAACCAGTTGGAGCGCGCGCTCCGCCGTTAGGGCGGCGTGCGCGCCAAGCGATCACCCGCGCCGGGAGGCGGCATGGTCGCCATGCGCACGCTTCTCGGCCGTGTCGCGACCGACAATCTTGCTGAAAAGGGAACCTTCCTCATAGACGAGCGCGAGCTTCCGCTTGTCGAATTCCTGAAAGAACTCGTCCCAGGAGATTTCCGTCAGCGCGTCGTGCTCGGACTGAGGATTGTCCGGAAACATGATGCGGATGATTCCGACATCGCCCTTCTGATGCGTGCGGCCGACCGCGGCGGGCTTGCCGCCCTTCGCCTCCGCCCATTTGCGAATCTCGTCATGATTGGTCGTGGTCTCGGACATGTCGCAATTCCCTTTTTCAAGCGATCGCGTTCAAGAGGCGTCAGGCCTCTCAGCCGCTCGTTTACGCGCCAGCCAGGTCTAAGTTCCCAAGGCGTCCTGGCGGCAATTCACAGAGGCCCTGCGGGAACCAAATCGCCGCGCTTGCTCTTTAGGAAAGGCGACGGAGCGCAGTTGAGATGCCCACCCGGATCGACGAGAAAGCAGCGTCCGAACCGAGAAAAGGAATGCCGAGCGCCCGAATAAGCGAAGGCGAATTCAAGGCGCGCTTTCGAGCGCAATTCATCGATCCGGCTTTCGACGGCTTGCAAAGCGATCTGGACCGCATCGCCGACGCGGCCTGGAGCGCGTACGAGCAGAGCCGGAAAAGTCCGAACACCCTCAAGGCGGGTCCGGGATTCGCCGACCCCGATTACGATTTGGCCGTCGATTGGCTCAACGCGCGCAGCGCCGTTCTCGCCGCGCAGGCGCAATACGAAGACCCGCGCCGGCCGGCTCGCATTCTTCTCATCAACGGCTCGCCGCGCAGCGAGCATACCTGCCCGGGAGAAATGTCGAAAAGCTGGCGCTTGGTCGAGATCGCCGCCGCAATCATTGCGACCGATCCCGGCGCGGAAGCCGAAATCCTCGATCTGTCGCGGCTCGCCTCGGAATATGGCCGCCGCATATACCCTTGCAAGGCTTGTTTTTCGACCTCGCCGGCGCTCTGCCATTGGCCCTGCTCCTGCTATCCCAACTACTCGCTCGGACAAACGCAGGACTGGATGAACGACATTTTCCCGCTGTGGGTCGCAGCCGACGGCGTGATGATCGTCACGCCGGTCCTATGGAGCCAGGCCTCGTCGCCGCTGAAGCTGATGATGGACCGCCTCGTCTGCGCTGACGGCGGCAATCCCGACCCGACCAGCACCCACGGCAAGAACGCCGCGGCGGCCAAGCGCCTCGAATTGCGGGGCTGGCCCTATCCGCGGCATTTGGCCGGACGCGTATTCTCGCTCGTCGTTCACGGCGACGCGGAAGGCGCCGAGCCGCTGCGGCGCATGCTCTCCGATTGGCTCAGTTCGATGCATCTCGTCTCCGCCGGCGCGATGGCGGAGATCGAGCGTTATATCGGCTATTATCAGCCCTATGCGACGAGCCACGCGGCGCTCGACGACGATCACGCGATCCAACAAGAGGTTCGCAACGCGGCGCGGATTCTTCTGCGGGCGGCGAAGGCCAGGCGCGCCGGACGCCTCAATCCGTTCGACCGTGACTTGCGCGAGCCGCGGCCAAAATAAACCGGGCCATGTCCCTCGTCAGTTCGCCGAGACGCGCAGGACGCGCCCGACGCCATACTGATCGCCGACCCGGCTGACCTTGCCATCGGCAAAGTCGATTTCGATCATGTCCTCCGACGAGCCGATCAGACCCGCCGGCTTGTGAGTATGAGCATCGAATATCTCGGTGGCGTCATCGCTGCCCTTATTGGGCGCGACATAGGCGTATTGGCCTTGGATGTCGAAGGTCACCCAATGCGCGCCGCGGCGGCTCTTCATGTCGACTCGCTCCGCCAAGACCGGAGCCATCGGGTCGCGCATGCTCCATATATAGACGTGCGGATCGTCCGCGCTGCCGCTTTGCCAGACCTCGCGCTCGTCGGGGGTCCAGCCGATGCCGTGCAACAGCCCCGGCTTGCCCGGCGGATGTTCAGGAAAGATGGCGGTGACGATGCGGCCGCTCTTCAGGTCGGCGACTTGCATCCCCCACAGGTCGGTAACGTTGTTCACCACATAGCGACTGACGCCATCAACTGCGTAAGGTCCGAGAATGCCGGCATAGGGGCCGACACGCGAGACGGCGTAGCTCTGGGGATCGATCAGATAGAGGTATTCCCCGCTTCCGTCCTCGGCTTTGGTCTCCTGGAAGAGCGGTCCAGACATGGGGAATTGAGCATCATGCGAATGGTTGGAGAAATAAACCTTGCGAACGACGTCGCCTGTGGCGGCGTCCAGAACATTGATGAAGTCGGCCGAGGCGCCCTCCCATGTCGGGACGTACAAGAGCCGCCCATCCGGATGGATCGCCAATCGGTCCACGCCGGGAGCGATGACGCGGCTCCAGACCACGTCGTCATCGTAGACATTCAGGCAATAGATCATCCCAAGTCCCGAGCGCGTGCGGTAGGCGACGTATAGCCGGCCCGTCGCCGCGCTGGCCGCGACGCCTTTGACATCGCGCACGTCGCGGACCGTCGGGATGGTCTTGACCAGGCGATGACCGGCGCCGATATCATAGACGGATATGGAGCCGCGCTCGGCCGCCGCCTGATTGACGGCATAGAGGAAGCGGCCATCGCGCAGGTCGGATGCCTCATGCGTTGGATTGGCCGTTGACATGCTGCTCGTTGGCGCGGCGGGAGGCGGGCCAAGCATCACAGCCGCGACAGCAATCGCATAGGCCAATCGAATCCCGCGCCGTTTAACCGCCATTCGCTCGCCCCTCTGAAACGCGAGCGCAGCGGGAGCGGGGGCGACGCCTGGTCGCCTCGACGAGTCGGCATCCGCTTCGCCAGACCATGCGCCGAATCTTAGCGCATGCCGCTCAGCGCCGGTATCCTCCTTCCGAGATAGCGCAATCGTCTAATGCGCCCGGCTTGCGGGATCGCCGGCGCGACGCTCAGACCGCGTTGCGCTTTCACAACTCCAGGCGTGCGATCTTGCGAGGGACAGGCAGAACGGCCCTGTCTGTTAGGGAGGTCAGTAAGAAAGCGTCGCAATCAGCGCCGGAAAAGCTCTAATGCGACATCTCCATCGTGCCCGCCATCGGCGCCATGTGATGGTTCATATTGCTCATGATCCAGAGCGAGCCGCCGATCACCAGCAGCACGATCAGAACGCCGAAAGCCAGCGCCATGACGTTGTTGGTATTGTCGGGGCCAGTCGTGATGTGAAGGAAGAAGACCAGATGCACGCCCATCTGGGCGATCGCCAGCACGGTCAGCGCGACGGGTATGCTTGGCGGCCAGACGAGATTGACGACCGGCAGCAGGAACGAGACGATGGTCAGCAGCGTGGCGAGGCCGAGGCCGATCAAATAGCCGCGTACGCCTTCGGCGACGCCGCTGCCGTCCAAATGCTCGTCGCCCGGCGCCGTATCGAGTTCGAGCGATGGGTCATGCGCGTGAGCGTCGCTCATACATAGACTCCCATCAGATAGACGATGGTGAAGAGACCGACCCA
>DATGLU010000230.1:0-3646 GCA_035294045.1 Roseiarcus sp.
GTGCCTCGTCCGAGCGCCGCTCCTCTTCAGGCGGCGCGACGCAGAGGCCGAGCCGCTCCATCCGCTCGATCATCTCGCCGCATAGCCCGCGCACCGTGATCTCGGCGCCATTGCACATATCGTCGAGCACGAGGACCATGCCGCCCGAAGCGAGACCGCCGAGATAGGGGTAGCGCTCGACCAGCGTCACGGAGAGGCCGTTGCGCGCGCCGGAAATGGCGGCGGCGATCCCCGCCGGCCCGCCGCCGACCACGACGAGGTCGGAGCGCGCGACGACGGGAACGCCGCCGCCGGGTTCGGCGATGAGATCGGCTTGTGTCATGGCTCTTGATCCTCGAATGCTGTCATTCCCGCGCAAGCGGGAATCCAGTACGATCTTTCCTCCAGACGCCGCGGCTCCTGGATTCCCGCTTTCGCGGGAATGACAGGTTTGCCCAGGCATGACAGCGTCATAATCATGCCGCCTCGCCGACATTCCATTTGAGAAAGAAACGCTCGGCCCACGAGACGACGGCGAAGAACAGCGCGGAAAAGGCCGAGCCGACGACGATCGTCGCGTAGAGGAGCGGCGAATCGAAATTGTACGTCGCCTGGATGATCAGCGCGCCAATGCCGGTCGTCGCGCCGATCCACTCGCCAACGATCGCGCCGATGACCGAGGTCGCGGCAGCGATTTTCAGCGCCGAGAACAGATAGGGCAGCGCATTCTTCAACCGCAGCGTGAAGAAGACTTCGCGCGGCGACGCCGAGAGAATGCGCATCAGCTCCATCTGCTGCGGCGTTACGCTGCGCAGGCCGCGCGTCATGTTGACGAGGGTCGGAAAGAAGCAAATCATCGCCGCGATGGCGATTTTCGCCTCGATGCCGTTGCCGAGCAGCAAAACCAGGATCGGCGCATAGGCCATGACCGGGATGGTGTGGACCATCACGGCGATCGGAAAGAACGCCTCTTCGACTGTGCGCCGATAGACGAAGACGGTCGCGATGATGATCGCGGCGAGATTGCCGAGGACGAAGCCGGACACGGCTTCGATGGCGGTCGGCGCGAGATTTTGTAAGAGCAGGCCGATTTTCTTGACGAGGAGGGCCGCAACCGCGCTCGGCGCCGGCGCGATGAACGGCCTCACATGGAAAATTGCGACGCCCGCCTCCCACAGGACGAGCAGCAGCACGATTGCGGCGAAGGGCAGCAGCTTGCGTCGCCAAGCGAGATAGCGGCGATGCGCCTCGAAACGGCGTTGCGCCGCGTCGTCCTCGCCAATCGCCGGCCCGGCCGGCGCCGCCTCGAGCGTTTGCGCCGACATCAGCAGGTCTCCAGCACGCGCCGCAAATGGGCGACCAGTTCGACGAAAGCAGGCGTCTCGCGCAGCGCGAGACGGCGCGGGCTCGGCAGCGGCACGGGGACGATCTCGCGCACCCGGCCGGGCCTCGCCGCCAGAAGCAGGACCTTCTGGCCGAGAAACGCCGCCTCGTAGATCGAATGGGTGACGAACAGCACCGTCGCGCCGGTCTCCTCCCAGACCCTGAGCAGCTCCTCGTTGAGGCGATCGCGGGTGATCTCGTCGAGCGCGCCGAAAGGCTCGTCCATCAAGAGGAGCTTCGGATCGTTGACCAGCGCGCGAGCGATGGCGACGCGCTGGCGCATGCCGCCGGAAAGCTCATGCGGCAGCGCGTTCTCCCAGCCGGAAAGGCCGACAAGCTGCAAGAGCTCGCTCGGCGTGCGCCGTCCCGGCCGTCCTTTCCCGCCGCCGACCTGCAGCGGCAATTCGACATTTTGCAGCGCGGTGCGCCAGGGCAGGAGCGCCGCGTCCTGGAAGACGAAGCCAATATCGCGCCGCGCGCGAGCGACGGAAGGCGCGACGCCGAGCACTTTGACGGCGCCGGCGCTCGGCTCGAGCAAATCGGAGACGACGCGCAGCAAGGTCGACTTGCCGCAGCCCGAAGGGCCGAGCAAAGTCAAGAAGCCGCCTTCCTCGACATCGAGATCGATCCGCTCGAGCGCGGCGACAACGCCGCGCTCGGTGGCGAAACGCATGCTGACGCCGCGCAACGAGACAAGCGGCGCCGCAGGCGTATCGTCCTGTTTCAGCGCGGCGAGGGACATTCACAACTCCTGCCGGCTCGTCATTGCGAGGAGCGCAGCGACGAAGCAATCCATTGATAGGGCTGCGCCCTCCGAGTGGATTGCTTCGCTTCGCTCGCAATGACGGCGTTTTGCTGGGTCGTCTTCACGTACATTCATCCGATCTTCGGCCGCGCGCCATTGGTGGCGTCGAGGATCGCCATCGTCATGACCTGGTCGAGCTTCGGCTTGGCAGCGGTGAATTGCTTCAAGGCGTCGAAGAGATCGATCTGCTCTTCCCAAACCGCCGGATCGAAACTGCCCCAACCATAGGTCTTGGTGCGGTCGGTGAATTCGTAGGAGAGCATGATCGCCGCGGCGACCAATTCGTCGGCCTTGACGAGATTGGGATATTCCTTGATCAGCAGATCGACCGCCTTTTCCGGGTTCTCTTTGGCGTAGCCCCAGCCGCGGCCGGCGGCGCGCAGGAAGCCGGCGAGAAGCTCGGCTTTGGAATGCAGCGTGTCGGCGGTCGCGTAGTACGGCAGCGCGTAGAGGCGCACGCCCTCGTCCCAGAGCGACATCGAAATATAGTCTGGCCCCAGCACTTTCAGCGCCGTCGTGTTGGTGCGCCAGCCGGTGATCGCGTCGACCTGGCCTGCGACCAGCGGCGTCATGTCCGAGCCGACGATCACCTTCTCGACCTTGTCGGCGGGAATGTTGTGCTTGCGCAAAAGCGCGCTGAGCAGGATCTGCCCGGTCGCCTGCACGCCGATTCGCTTGCCGATCATATCCTCCGCCTTGCGGATCGGCGCCTTAGGCAAGGAGAAGAAACAGTACGGATGCTTCTGCGCGCCGATGGCGAAGCAGGTGACGGGAATGCCTTGCGAAGCCGCCAGCATTAGCGACGGGCTCGACGAGACTTGGCCGATTTCGTAGCGGCCCGAGGCGACGATCGCGACGCCGTCAATGCTCGGACCGCCCGGCTGAATGGCGAAGGCGATCTTCTCTTCCTCGAAATAGCCGAGCCGCTTGGCGACGACTTCGCCGAGCTGGTTGCCGCCGACAATCCAGCCAAGCTGCATGTCGATCTTCTGCGTCCCAGCGGCGACGGCGCCGCGCGAGGCGATCAAGGTCGGAACAGCGAGGCCGGCCGCGGCCAGCGCGCCGCCTTTCAGGATGTTGCGGCGGGTGGGATGGGGGGTCGCCATTGGGAGTTTCCTCGTCAGGCCGCGGCGCGCCGTTCGGGTGGGCGGGGCGCCGCCAGCGGACAGGCCCGATTTAACGATAGCCAGGTGAGCGAAGGAAGCATATATTTTCGCGATGGGCGCTGCCTTTTCGGCAGCGCCGCCCGCGGGACCCGATCATGCACGCGGTCGTGCTGCGCTACCTCGACGCCGTCGCCCGGCTGGGCTCGATCCGTCGGGCCGCCGAATCGCTCAACGTCGCCTCCTCGGCGGTCAACCGGCAAATCTTGAAGCTGGAGGCGGAGATCGGCGCCTCTTTGTTCGAGCGCCGCGGCAATGGCGTCAAGCTGACCGCGGCGGGCGACGCCATGCTGCGCCATTCGCGCGCCACGCTCGC
>DATGLU010000231.1:0-2601 GCA_035294045.1 Roseiarcus sp.
CCACGCCGTGAAGGCGTTGAGCATGGCGGTCGAGCGCGGTGAAATCGTCGCTCTGCTCGGCTCGTCCGGCTGCGGCAAGACCTCGACACTGCGCATGATCGCCGGTTTCGAAGCCGTCTCGAACGGCGACATCGTCATCGCCAATCGCCGAATCGATCAATTGCCGCCGGCGCGGCGCGGTGTGGCCATGGCTTTCGAGGGCTATTCGCTCTATCCGCCGCTCACCGTGCGCGACAACATCGCCTTTGCGCTGAAAAGCGCCCGGCTCAATGCGAAAGAGGTGGAGAAGTCCGTCGCGGAAATCTCCCGCCTGGTCGAGATCGAAGGGATTTTGGACCGCTATCCTTCCTCGATTTCCGGCGGCCAGCAGCAACGCGCCAGCCTCGCCCGGGCGCTGGTGCGCCGCGCCGATCTCTATCTTCTCGACGAGCCGATGGGCCAACTTGAGCCGCAATTGCGGGCGGTGCTGCGCGCCCGCCTGAAGAGCCTGCTGGTCGAGCGGCGCATGACGTCGATTTTCGTCACCCATGACCAGACCGAGGCCAACGCGCTGGCCGACCGGATCGCGGTGATGGAGGGCGGGCTTCTCCAGCAATTCGCCAGCCAGAAGGAATTGCGCGAGAAGCCGGCCAATCTTTTCGTCGCGACGTTTATTGGCGAGCCGCCGATGAACGTCTTCGAGGCCGCCGTCGAGAATCGCGAGACCATGCGCTTCGCGGTGAAGGATGGCCCGACGTTCGACTTTGCTTCCGCCGAATTGCCGCCGAATGTTCGCCAAGCGATCGGCAGGCGCGATCGGGCGGTCATCGGCATTCGTCCGCACGCGATAAAGCTCGGCGCCGGCGCGAACGCGGCGCGGATCGTCTCCAATCAATGGCTCGGCGATCAGAGCCATCTGGCGATGGATGTCGCGGGCAAGCTGCTGGTCGCGGTCTCGCACAAGCCGATCGCGGCCAAAGCGGGCGAGACGATCAGCTATGGGGTTGGCGCCGCCGATTTGCACGTCTTTGACGCCGCCACCGCCGCCGCGGTTTCGCATGGGTTAGAGACCGCATGACGCCGGCAATCGAAAAGGCGATTCGAAGGGCGCCGCCGCCGTGAGCAGGGACATCCTGATCGGCGTCGACGCCGGCACCTCGGTCATCAAGTCGGTCGCGTTTTCGCTCGCCGGCGAGCAGATCGCCACGGAGGCGCGGCCAAATGTCTATGAAACGCCGGGGCCCGGCCAGGTCGAACAGGATATGGCGCGGACCTGGGCGGATTGCGTGGCGACGATTCGCGAGTTGATCGAGCGGACGCCAAATCTCTGCGAGCGCATCGCCGGCCTCGCCGTCACCGCTCAGGGCGACGGCGCCTGGATGATCGATGCCGACGGCGAGCCGGTCGGCGGCGGCCTGCTCTGGCTCGATTCGCGCGCCGCCGCGCTCATCGACGATTATCTGAAGACTGAAGCCTATCAGCGGCATTATCGTTTCACCGGCTCCGGCGTGAACGCCTGCATGGCGTCGGGCCAACTCGCCTGGATGAAGCAATGGCAGCCGGAGCGGATCGCCAAAGCCGCAACCTGCTTTCATTGCAAGGACTGGCTGTATTTCAAGCTGACCGGCGCGCGGGTCACGGACCCCGCCGAGGGCAATTTCACCTTCGGCAATTTCCGCACCCGACAATACGAGCTTTCGATCCTCGACGGCATGGGGCTGAAAGATTGCGCGCGCCTCTTGCCGCCGATGATCGAAGGGTCGCGCGAGGCCGGCCGCTTGTCGGCCGCCGCGGCCGCGGCGACCGGCTTGCCGGAAGGCTTGCCGGTCTCGCTCGCCTATCTCGACGTCATCTGCACCGCGCTTGGCGGCGGCCTTTACGATCGCAGCGGCAAGGTCGGCGTCTCGATCATCGGCTCGACCGGCATGCATATGCGCTATGCGCCGACCCTCGACGACGTACGGCTTAACGAAGAGCGCTCCGGCTACACGATGTGCTTTCCGGTCGAAAGCTCTTGCGCGTCGATGCAGTCGAACATGGCGGCGACGCTGAATATCGATTGGCTGCTCGACATTGCCCGCCAAGCGGCCGAGCTCGGCGGCGTCAAGACCAGCCGGGCGGCTTTGCTTTCCGGACTGGACGAGAAAATCCTCGCCGCCGCCCCGGGCCAGGCGATCTACCATCCTTACATATTCGAAGCTGGCGAACGCGGGCCTTTTCTCGATCCGAACGCGCGGGCGCAATTCAGCGGCCTCTCGACCAAGACCAATTTGATCGGGCTCGTTCGCGCCGTCTATGAAGGCCTCGCTTTTGCGGCGCGCGATTGCTATCTCGCCGCCGGGGCCATTCCGCAAGAAGTGCGGCTGACCGGCGGCGCGGCGCGCTCTAAGGCGATGCGAACAATCGTAGCGTCGGCGCTGGACGCCAATGTCAGGTCTCTGGCCCGAGAGGAAATCGGCGCGGCGGGCGCGGCGATGATGGCGGCGACGGCGATCGGCGTGTACAGGGACATGAATGACTGCGTAGAGGCTTGGGTGACGCCGTCGCTCGGCGATGTCACGGCGCCCGATCTGAGCCTCGCCCGGTATTATTCCAATCTTTATCCGGTCTATCGCTCGATCC
>DATGLU010000232.1:0-11033 GCA_035294045.1 Roseiarcus sp.
CGGAACTCTTCGCAGAAGACCGGCCAATTGTCCTCGATGCCGTATTTGTCGCGCAAGGTCGCGCGCTCACGGTCGCTCGTCGCCGGCGTGATGCGGTCGACCATCGAGTTCGGGAAGGCGACATGATCCCTGATCCAGCGCGCGAGATCGGCGTCGAACAAAGCGGCGAGGCCCGCCACCGCATTCTCGCTGACATGGCCGTTGCCCGGTATGTTGTCGCAGGACATCACCGTGAACGGCTTAATTCCCGCGGCGCGGCGGCGCGTCAGGCCGGCGACGATCAGGCCGAACACGGTTTTCGGCGCCGTAATGTTCCGTGCATCGGCGACAATATCGGGATGGCCGGCGTCGAATTCCTGCGTCGCCGGGGAAATGTAATATCCGCCCTCGGTGATCGTCATCGAGACGATGCGGATTTGCGGCTTGGCGAGAACGTCGAGCAAAGCCGCCGCGTCGCCCGGCCGGACGAAATCGACATGCGGGCCGATGACCCGCGCTTTCGTGTGCGAGGCTTCCTGCTCGACGATCGTCGTCAGCCAGTCCTGCTGCTGCAGCTTGTCGCGCAGAATAGCGTCAGCGTCGCGCACGCCGGCGCCGATGATCGCCCAGTCGTGATCGCGCCCGGCGCCGAAGAGATCGTCGAGATAAACCGCCTGGTGCGCACGATGAAAATTGCCGACCCCGAAATGAACCAAGCCGGCGCTGAGGCGAGAGCGGTCATATTTCGGGGTCGCGACTTTCCCGTCGAGTTCCGTCAGGACGGCGTTGCTCAGTTTGACGGCCATGGCTCACGTCCGCGAATTTTAAAAGATGGTTCTCCTAGCGCGCTTTGCGAAGTCCGCGCGCTCCCTTTAGGCGAGCCTCACGCCAAGCTTCGTCCGTCCTTGTCGAAACGATGAAGGCGGTTCTCTTTCGGCGTCACGTAAACCGCCTGGCCTGGCTCGACCGGCGCCTCGCCCTCAAGGCGCACCGTCAGCGGCCCGGTCGCCGCGCCTTCGACGTAGACGAAAGTGTCGGCCCCGAGATGCTCGGAGAGCCGCACCTTGCAAGGCCATTCGCCGGCTGTCGTCGAGAATTCGACATGCTCAGGACGGATGCCGATCGAGGCGGCGTTGCGCTTCGCCGCGGGCGCGCCCGATATGATGTTCATCGTCGGCGATCCGATGAACCGCGCGACGAAGAGGCCGTTCGGCTTGTTGTAGAGCTCCAGCGGCGAGCCGATCTGCGCGACGGCGCCCTTGTTGAGAACGACGATCTTGTCGGCCATCGTCATGGCCTCGACCTGATCGTGCGTCACATAGATCATCGTCGTCTTCAGGTTCTGGTGGAGATCGCCAATCTCCAGCCTCATCTGCACGCGCAACGCCGCGTCCAAATTCGACAACGGCTCGTCGAACAAGAAGGCCGCCGGCTCGCGCACGATCGCCCGGCCGATGGCGACGCGCTGCCGCTGGCCGCCGGACAATTGTCTCGGCCTTCGTTCGAGATAGTCGGTCAGGTTAAGGATCGCCGCCGCCTTCTTCACCTTTTCGTCGATGACCTTTTTCGGCTGCTTGGCCATCTTCAAAGCGAAGGCGATGTTGTTGCGAACCGTCATGTGCGGATAAAGCGCATAGGATTGGAACACCATCGACAGGCCGCGCTGGGCCGGCCCGACATTGCTCACGTCCTTGCCGTCAATGAGGATCTGCCCGGAAGAGATATCCTCAAGCCCGGCGATAAGCCGCAGCAGCGTTGATTTTCCGCAGCCGGACGGGCCGACGAAGACAGTGAATTCGCCGTCGTCAACCTTGAAGCTCACGTCATTGATGACGGAGATGGCGCCGAAGTCCTTGCGGACGTTCTTAAGCTCGATGCTGCCCATGGTCGTTCTTTCTCTTCGAAACGTTGGCCTATTTCACGGCGCCGAAGGTCAAGCCGCGAACGAGCTGTCTCTGCGAGAACCAGCCAATGATCAGGATGGGCGCGATCGCAAGCACTGAAGCCGCAGAGAGCAGCGCCCAAAAGTCGCCCTCGGGGCTCGAAAAGGAGGCGATCATGTTGGTCAGGGGCGCCGCGTTGACGTTGGTCAGGTTCAGCGTCCAGAAGGCCTCGTTCCAGGAGAGGATGACCGACAGCAGCATGGTCGATGCGATGCCGGGGACCGCCATGGGCGTGAGCACGTAGATGATCTCGTTGCGCAGCGAGGCGCCGTCCATGCGCGCCGCTTCGAGGATATCGACGGGGATTTCCTTGAAGTAGGTGTAGAGCATCCAGACGATGATCGGCAGATTGATGATCATCAGGAGGAAGCCGACGCCCCATAAGCTATCGAGAAGATGGCCGCGGAGATAGAGGAAGTAGATCGCCATGAAGACGCCGGCGCCCGGCATCATCTTGGTCGACAGCATCCACATCAAAAGGTCCTTGGTTCGCTTGGTCGGCGCGAAGGCCATCGACCACGCCGCAGGGATGGCGAGGAGGAGGCCGGCGACATTGGCGCCGACCGAAAGGACGATCGAATTGATCGCGTGGCGGACATAGTCGACGCGCGACTGGACTTCCGCGTAATTGTCCGTCGTCCAATGGAAGAACAGGAACTTCGGCGGAATGGCGTAAGCGTCGGCCTCCGTCTTGAAGCTGGTCAGGAACATCCAGAGGATCGGAAAGAAGATCAGGAGGGCGACGAGCCAGGCGATCACGCTCATCGTCACGCGCTGACTGGTGGATTGCTTCAGCGCCATCGGTCAGCCCTCCAGATTCTTGCCGATCATGCGGACCAGGAAGACCGCGACGATGTTGGCGAGGACGACGGCGACGATGCCGCCCGCCGCCGAGGCGCCGACATCGTTGGCGTTCACCGCCAGTTCGAAAATGCGGAACGGGATGTTCGTCGTCGACGGCCCGCCATTGGTCGTGACGCGGATTTCTGCGAAGACGTTGAGCAGGAAGATCGTCTCGATCAGGACGACGACGGTGATCGCGCGGGCGATGTGCGGAACGACGATGTAGAAGAAGTAGGATACGGCCTTGGCGCCGTCGAGCGTCGCGGCCTCCTTCTGCTCTTCGTCCAGCGATTGCAGCGCCGTGAGCAGGATGAGGCTGGCGAAAGGAAGCCATTGCCAGGCGACGATGATGATGACGGCGAGCATCGGGTAATTGGTGAACCAGTCGATCGCCGGAAGGCCGAGCGACCGCGCGATCCAGGCGAAGAGGCCCTGAACCGGGTTCATCAGCATGTTCTTCCAGATCAGCGCGCTGACGGTCGGCATGACGAAGAACGGCGCGATGACCAGCACGCGCACGACGTTCCGGCCGTAAATCTGCTGGTCCATCAACAGGGCGACGAAAATGCCGCCGATCACGGTTATCGCTAGCACCGCGGCGACGAGGATGAGCGTGTTGATGAGCGCGCCGATGAAATCGGGGTCTGAAAGAAAGTCCAGATAGTTCTGGATGCCGATGAAGCGAACCGCGTCGGGCTCGAGCAGATTGTAGTTGAGCAGAGAAAAGTAGATCGTCATCGCGAGCGGGACGATCATCCACAGGAAGAGCAGGATCACCGACGGGGCGACCAGCGTGCGCGCCGCCGCTGCGGTTTGCCGTGTGGCCATGGGCTTGAGCCTCCCTCCCGAATGCGCCGATAAGCTTTGAGCGGACGGCTCCGGCGCCCGCTTGTCGCGCCGCGAGCTTCCCAGCGCCGCTTCGATTGTCGATTTTCTCCCCTTTCAGCTCTCCTCCCCGCGAAGGGGAGGAGAGCCAGGGACGGGGGAGGACGCCCCTTCTAGCGCCGGTACGCGGCGTCGATCCTAGCCGAGGCTACTTGATATAGCCGGCCTTCTTCATCGTCGCCTCGGTGCTCGCCTGAGCCTTGGCGAGAGCCGCGTCGACCGTCGTCCTGCCGGCCAGCGCCGCGGAGAAGTCCTGACCGACCTCCGTCCCGATGCCGGCGAATTCAGGAATGGCGACGAACTGGACGCCGACATAAGGGACGGGCTTCACCGTCGGATGAGTCGGGTCAGCCGCGTCGATCGATTTCAGCGTCAGCTCGGCGAAAGGCGCCGCCTTGAGGTATTCGGGGTTCTTGTAAAGCGAGGTGCGCGTGCCGGGCGGAACATTGGACCAGCCCTCTTTCGAGGCGACGAGCTCGGTATAGTGCTTGCTGGTCGCCCAGGAGATGAACTTCTCCGCTTCGGGGGTTTTCTTCGAGCCGGCCGGGATGGCGAGCGACCACGCCCAGAGCCAGTTGGCCCGCTTTCCGAGGCCCTTGTCGGGCGCGAGGGCGAAGCCGACCTTGTCGGCGACTTTCGAGTCCTTCGGATTGGTGACGAAGGACGCAGCGACCGTCGCGTCGATCCAGATGCCGCATTTGCCGGCGTTGAACAGCGCCAGATTCTCATTAAAGCCGTTCGACGAGGCGCCGGGCGGTCCGTCGGCCTTCATCAGGTTGACGTAGAAGTTGAGCGTATCTTTCCATTCCGGCGTGTTGAATTGCGGGTTCCACTTCTCGTCGAACCAGCGCGCGCCGAACGAGTTGCTCATGGCCGTCAGGAAGGCCATGTTTTCGCCCCAGCCCGCCTTGCCGCGCAGGCAGATGCCGTAAATCTCGTTTTTCTTGTCGGTCATCTTGTCGGCGGCTTCCTTGATGAAGTCCCAGGTCGGCGCCTCGGGCATCTTCAGGCCGGCCTTCTCCATAAGGTCCGTACGGTACATGACGAAGGAGCTTTCGCCGTAGAACGGAGCGGCGTCGAGCTTGCCGTCCACCGTCAGGCCGGCGCGGATGGCGGGGAGAAGGTCGTTGACGTCGTAATCGGCGCCGAGATTGTCGAGCGGAACGAGCCAGCCTTTCTTGCCCCAGATCGGCACTTCATAGGTGCCGATGGTCATAATGTCGTACTGGCCGCCCTTGGTGGCGATGTCGGTGGTCACCTTCTGGCGCAGGACGTTCTCTTCCAGCGTCACCCAGTTGAGCTTGATGTCGGGATTTTTGCTGGTGAAGTCGTCCGTCAGCTTCTGCATGCGGATCATGTCGCCGTTATTGACCGTGGCGATCGTCAGCGTGGTCTCGGCATGGGCGGCGAGCGAGAAGGCGGTCAGAGCGCAGGCCCCGAGCAGGCTCTTCACGAGAACCTTCATGGTGTTTCCTCCATCGGAACTTTTGAGCAAATGCTTGTTGCTCGGGCGAATATTCATGCAAACGCGGCCGCGATGTCAACCCGGAATCGTCGTTGCGTTGCAGCTAGTGCACTGCGTCATCACGGCAAGCCGCTGAATGCGTTCATCTTATTAGTTTTGCTCAGCGGTGGAGCAAATGCTCGGCTGTCGCTTCGTCGGTGACGAGGCCGGTAATCAGCCGGCCGGCGAGCGCGCCCCGGATCGCGGCGCGGCGGGAGGCGCCCATCGCCACCCCGATCATCAGCCGGTTCGAGCTGGGCCGCAGCGGCGCGCTGGCGACTTTCGAATTGTGCGCGTTGTCGAGGACGCGGCCGCGCGCATCGAACGTCCAGCCGGTAATCTCGCCGACCGCGCCGCCGGCGCGCAGCGCCTCGGCCTCCTCGCGCGAAATAATGCCGTCAAGCACGATCGCGGCGCTTTCCTGGATCGCGCCGACCCCGACAAAGCTGATATCGGCGCGCTCGGCCAAGGCGAGCACGCTTTTCACCGAGGCGAGGCCGGTGAGCAATTCGCGCTCCTCAACCGAGCGGGCGATGACCGGCAGCGGCATCGGATAATGCGGCGCCCGCACCGTGTCGGAGACGCGGATGACGACATCGTAGAAGGAAGCCGAGCCGTCGATCTTGGTCGTGCCGACCAAAGCCACCAATTTGTGCTGCGGGCACTCCATGCGCGGCAATTGGTCGGCGACGGCGCGCATCGTGCGGCCGGTGCCGATGCCGATGATCGCCGGCTCGTCGCGGCGCAGCCAACGCTCGAATTCCGCCGCGGCGAGTTGCGCGATGCCGAGCGTCGTCGAGGCCGAGGCGCTGTCGGTCGGCGAAACTTCGCAGAAGCGCAGATCGTAGCGCGTTTTCAGCGCCGCGGCGAATTCCATGCAGCGGGCGATCGGATGGTCCAGACGTACTTTGATGAGGCGCTCGCCGATCGCGAGCGACACCAGGCGCTGCGCCGATTGGCGCGAAATGCCGAGCTTGCGCGCAATCTCGTCCTGCGTGTTGCCGGCGACATAGTACAGCCAGCCTGCCCGCGCCGCGTCGTCGAGCCGCCCCTCGTCCCCGTCCAGCTTCTTGGCCATCGCCGAACCTTCATGTACCAAGGCGTCGAATCCCCTTCTCCCCGCTTCGCGGGGAGAAGGGGGCCCGAAGGGCCGGATGAGGGGCGGCGCGGGACTCGTAAGGTACGCGCCCTTCCAAGCGCAAATCCCACAGCTCGGCGCAGCCCCTCATCCGGCCGCGCTACGCGCGTCCACCTTCTCCCCGCGAAGCGGGGAGAAGGGTTTGTGCGCGCCATTGTTGAATAATGCTCGGCAGCTCGGTCATATCCGCGAAGACCAAAGCCGCGCCGGCGGCGCTGAGGCGCTCGCCCTGGGCGGGACCGGAAATGTGGCTGCCGCCGGTAAAGCCGAAGACCCGCATGCGCGCAGCGGACGCCGCCTTAACGCCGGGAACGCTGTCCTCGATGACGAGACAGGCTTCAGGCTCTGCGCTCATCTCCTGCGCCGCGAAAAGAAAAAGATCGGGATCGGGCTTGCCGCGCTCGACCGCCCGCGCCGAGAAGATGTTCGGCTCGAACAGATTGGCGTAGCCGACCGCCGCCAGCGAGCGGCGGATGCGCTCGGGCGAGCTCGACGAGGCGACGCAGACCCGGGCGCCGAGCCCGGCCAGCGCCTGGCGGATGCCGGCGACGCCTTTGAGCTCGTTTTCGAAACTGGCGAGGATGCGCCGCGTCAGGTCGCCCGGAAAGCTCGCCGGCAGGGCGCCGCCGAGCTCCTTTTCCGCGCTGCGGGCGATCGCCTCGACGCTGAGGCCGAGGAAGCGATCGAATACGTCCTCGTCGCTCAGATGGAGGCCGGCTTCGCCCAGAGCCAGACGCGTCTCGGCGAGCGCGATCACCTCGCTGTCGACCAGCACGCCGTCGCAATCGAAAATGACGACCTCAGGCCAGGCCATGGCGCCTGCTTCGCGTTTCCTCGCGCAACGGGCGCGCTTGCCGCGCGCTTCGAGCCTTTGCGCCGGGCGTGAGGCTATCACGCCGCGCGCCCGCGATGCAAGCAAATGCCCACTTGAAGAGAAATTGCCCAGCATTGGCCGGGCGCGGCGGCATCTCGGCGTCCATCGTCAGGCGCTCATGATCGCTCTGACCTGCCGCTCCGTGTCTTGGGTCAGGCGAAAAGCCTGACCCTTGCGGGCGTGGAACGCCGCGATCTCGCCGCCTTGCGGGGCGATCTCCTCGGCAAGACGCGACATGGCCGACATGGCCGAGGCGACGGTATGGCGGCCGGCGGCGACCGCGGCGAGCATCGCCGCGCCGAGCAGGACCGGCTCGCTCGTCTCCGGCGCGCCGACCTTCTTTTGCGTCGCGTCGGCGATCAATTGGCGCACCAGCTTGCTGCGCCCGGCGCCGCCGCTGACGACAAGCATGTCGAAGTCATAGCCGCCGGCTTCGAGCGTCCCGATGATCTGGCCGACGCCATGGGCGAGGCCGACCAAGGCGGCGACGTAAAGCTCAAGCAGGCTCTGATGATCGACGTGGAGGTCGAGGCCGATCATCGCGCCGCGCGCCGCCGGATCGGCGAAAGGCGAGCGGTTGCCGATGAAGTCGGGCAGGACATGCAGGTCGTTGGCGAGCAAGGCCGCCCGCGACAGGCTGCCGGCGCGGGCGAGGATTTCATTCTCCATCTCCTCGAAAGCCCTGTCGCCGGCGCGGCTTTTGATCTCGGCGAAAGCGGGATGGGCCTCGATCAGCCGGTCGATCGCCGCCCCGAAGGCCGATTGGCCGCCTTCGGCGAGCCATTGTCCTGGAGTCAGCGCCGAGAAATAGGGACCCCAGACGCCGTCGACGAAGCGCGCTTCGTCAGCCACCGCCATGCAGCAAGCCGACGTGCCGAGGATCAAAGCGAGCCGGCGGCGCGGGTCGGCCTTTCCGCCGCCGCGGCTCGCCGCGAGCGTGCCCAACGCGCCGGCATGGGCGTCGATCAACCCGGCGCCGACCGGGATGCCGGGGCTAAGACCCATCGCGGCGGCTGCTTCCGGCGTCAATCCGGCGCCGAGCGGCGCGCCGGGCTCGACCATCTCCGCGCCGATTCTGGCGAAACTGTCGCCGCACAGAGCCGAGAGGCCGACGCTGTCGAAGAATTCGCGCGACCAGCGCCGCTCATGGGCGAGATAGGTCCATTTGCAGGTGACGGTGCAGACCGAGCGGGCGGTCGCGGCAGAGGCGCGCCAGGTGAGGAAATCGGTCAGGTCGAAGAAATGCCCGGCTTGCGCGAACGTGTCCGGCCTGTTGCGGGCGAGCCAGAGGAGTTTCGGCGCCTGCATTTCCGGCGAGATTTTGCCGCCGACATAGCGCAGCGCGCCATGGCCGCCTTTGTTGATGAAATCGGCTTCGCCGATCGCGCGATGATCCATCCAGACGATAACGTCGCGATTGGGATCGCCGCTCGGGCCGACCGGCAGCGGCGCGCCCGCGCGATCGAGGACGACGAGCGAACAGGTGGCGTCGAAACTGACGCCTTTAACGTCGGCGGCCTTGAGGCCAGCGCTCTTGACCGCCTCGCGGACGGCGCCGGTCGCCGCGCGCCAAATGTCCTGCGAAGAATGCTCGACGATTTCGCCGGCATCGCGCCAAATCGCGATCGGCTTCCTGGCGCTGGCGAGGAGCCGGCCGTCCTGGTCGAAAACGCCAGCCCGCGCGCTGCCGGTGCCGACATCGACGCCGATAAAAGCTTCCCCCATCGCGGCCTCGCCTTGTGCTTCGCGCACATTTCCCGATGCGAACCGGATTGGCAAGGCGGGCATTCCCTTCTCCCCGCAAGGCGGGGAGGAGGCAGGAGCGCCTCTACGCCGGCAGCGTGAGCAGGCCAGCGGCGCCGCTGTCGAGACCGAAGAGCAGGCGGTTGCCGACCTCGTCCCAGGCGAGGGCGGTCACGGCGCCGTCGCCGGGGCCGCGGACGAAAATCTCGGCGGCGTCGCCGAGACGGCAGAGCAGGACGAAGCCGTCCTCATAGCCGATCGCGACGACCAGCGCGCGCGGATGGAAGGCGACCTTGCTGACTTTCGCCTGGCGCACGCCGGTCTCGCGCGGGGCTTTGCCCATCGGGCCGTCCTTGTCGCGGAACGGCCAGACGACGCAGGCGTCGGCGCCGGAGGTCGCGAGCCAATGGCCGTCATGCGACCAGGAGAGCGAGCGCGTCTTCTTCGGATAGCCGGTCATGCGCATGTTGCGCGAATCGGCGACGCGCCAGCCATGCAGCGCGTTTTCCTGCATCGAGGAGACGATGAAGCGCCCGTGCGGCGAGGCGGTCACGTCGAGATGCGAGCCTTTCCACTCGAGCAAAGTCGGCGCAGCCGCGGCGTTCGGGAACCATAGCGACACGCCATTGTAATGGGCGAGGGCGAGGCGATAGCCCTTGGGCATAAAGGCGAGGCCGCGCACCGTCGAGGGCGCGGCGTAGCTTTTGACCGCGCCGCCGGCGTCGCGCGCGCGAACCTCGCGGGCCGCCGCCCAGGCGATCGCGCCGCCTTTGGTCGCGAGCGCGTCGATCCAGCGGCCTTTCTCGTCGGCGATTTGCTCAGCCGCGCCGTCCGGCGTCGTGGCGACCACGCGGCCGTCGTCGCCGCCGGTGATCAGCCTCTCGCCGTCGCTCGCCGCAACGAGAACGGCGCCCTCGGGATGCGCCTCGACGCGCTTCAGAGCGTCCGTTTCGCCGATCAGCACGGCGCCGTCGCCCAGCGCCAGGGTCGGCTCGCCGCCGATAAAGGCGGCGGCCGTCACCGGCGCGCCGGCGGCGATCGGTCGAATATGCTCGCTCAGCGAGGACGCGGGCGCGATCATTGACTCTCCAGCGTGGCGATGCGGGATGCTATTGAGTACTCATCCGGACGACCCGATGGCGAAGGATAACCCTCGGCGTTCGGGACCCCTCTCCCCGTGGAGCGAAGCGGAACGGGGAGAGGTACGGAGAGGGGACGGTGGCGTCGCTTCGAACGTCGAGGTAATCGACCGGCCCCTCTCCGTACCTCTCCCCGCTGCGCGGGGAGAGGGACCCTCGGCGCCGCGCCTCGTTCTCAGGCGCCTCTACGCCGCGCAGGCGAGGAAGCCTTCTCTGATCTCATCCGCTTTCAGATCGCGCCCGATGAACACGACTTTCGATTCGCGCTTCTCGCCTGGCCTCCATTCGCGCTGCGGCTCGCCGTCGAGCATCATATGCACGCCCTGGAAGACGAAACGCTTGGGATCGCCGGAAAAGGCGACGATGCCCTTGCAGCGCAGGATGTTCGGCCCTTCCCTCTGGGTCAGCGCATTGATCCAGGGCAGGAACTTGTCGGGATCGACGTCGCCGGCAAGACGCACCGATATCGATTGCATGTGCTCGTCGTGATAGTGCTTCAAGCCGCCATGGCCATGCTCGTGATGATGATCGTGGTCGTGGTGATCGTGGTCATGATCGTGATGATGGTCGTGCTCGTCGCCAGTCTCGAGGAAATCCGGCTCGATATCCATGATCCGCTCGAGATCGAAGGCGTTGCGCTCGAGCACCGCGTCGATCGCCACGTTGCAACGCTGGGCGTGATGCAGCTTGGCGTAAGGGTTGATCGCGCGGATGCGCGCCTCCACTTCGCGCAACTCGGCGGGCGTGACGAGATCGGTCTTGTTGAGCACGATCACGTCGGCGAAGGCGATCTGGTTCTTCGCCTCGGGCGCGTCGCGCAGGCGGGAGGAAAGCCATTTGGCGTCGGCGACGGTGACGACGGCGTCGAGGCGGGATTTCTCCTTCACGTCCTCGTCGACGAAGAAGGTCTGCGCGACGGGGGCGGGGTCGGCGAGGCCGGTGGTCTCGACGATGATGGCGTCGAACTTGCCCTTGCGGCGCATCA
>DATGLU010000233.1:0-3401 GCA_035294045.1 Roseiarcus sp.
GCGGGGAGAAGGTGGCGCGAAGCGCCGGATGAGGGGCGGCGCCGAGCTTGCCGATTAGCCTTTGGCAGGCGCGTACCTTTCGAGTCCTGCGCAGCCCTTCATCCGGCCGCGCTGCGCGCGGCCACCTTTTCCCCGCCTTGCGGGGAGAAGGGGCTCGCCTTATAGGTTCGCCGAATTTTTTCAGCTCAAGCGCGCAACCCCGCGCAAACACAGTTCGAGACAGCCATGGCAGGCCATAGCCAGTTCAAAAACATCATGCACAAGAAGGGCAAGCAGGACGCGATCCGCTCCAAGCTCTTCTCCAAGCTGGCGCGCGAAATCACGGTGGCGGCCAAGCTCGGCCTGCCCGATCCGGCGATGAACCCGCGCTTGCGCGCCGCGGTGATCGCCGCGCGGGCCGAAAACATGCCGAAGGACAATATCGAGCGCGCGATCAAGAAGGCGGCGGGCGGCGAAGGCGAGAATTACGACGAGGTGCGCTATGAGGGCTATGCGCCCGGGGGCGTCGCGATCATCATCGAGGCCTTGACCGACAACCGCAACCGCACCGCCGGCGAAGTGCGGTCGAGCTTCGCCAAAGCCGGCGGCTCGCTCGCTGAAACGGGCGCCGTCTCTTTCATGTTCGATCGCGTCGGCCTCATCGTCTATGACCGGAAAGTCGCCTCGGACGACGCAATGCTCGAAGCGGCCATCGAAGCCGGCGCCGACGATGTCGCTTCAAGCGGCGAGACGCATGAGATCGTCACCTCGATCGAGTCGCTGCGCGAAGCGCAAAAGGCGCTGGAGGCGAAATTCGGCGAGCCGCAAAAGGCCTCGATCGTCTGGCGGCCGCAAAACTCGATCGCCGTCGACGACGAGGCCGGCGAAAAGATTTTGAAACTGGTCGACGCGCTCGAAGAGAATGACGACGTCCAGAACGTTTACGCCAATTTCGAGGTGTCGGACGCGCTCATCGCCAAGATGCAGGCATAGAAGACATTCCACGAAAAACCGCGGAGGAGCGCTTCCCCCGCGGGCGTCAATTTCGTGGCTCTACGAGCTCAATACCACCGGCAGCGCCAGCCCCACGGGCTCATCCAGCAATGGCGATGCGGCCCCCAGCCGCCGTAGCCCCAGCCGGGCCGCCAGCCATAGCGCGGACCCCAATAATTAGGATGCCAGCGGCCCCAGCGGTCCCACCAGGCTTTTTGCACCTGGCCGTTATCGGCAAAGGAATGACCGAGATCGGGCGCGGCCATTGTGAAAGCCGAAGCGGGGACCGGCGCAGCCAAAGTCAAGGCGAAAAGCGAGGCGCCTGCGGCGGCGGCCAGCGCTTTGCTTGCTAAAGAGCGTGTCATTTTCGAAACTCCTACTGGTCTCTCCAACGCCCGCCAAGCTAAGCATGCTCCATGTGAACGGCCAGTGAACCGGATGCGCCGCTTTTTGCCTCTAACCGGACGCAAACCCTGATCTTTTCGCCGTCACGCCGAGATGGCCGCCAAGCGCGTCCAGGCCGCAGCGCAGGCGGTCGGCGAGGATGGCGTCGGCCCGCCACGGGGTGGAGACCTCAGCGATCAGCGGCCGGCAATCGCGCAAATGGGCGCCCTCGATGACGATCCGGCGTAGGACCGGCCAGGCCGCCGCGCCGGCGAGGCTTTCGCAGGCGCGCAGCTTATCCCGCGCGTGCAAAGCAAGGTCCGAAAGCGGCAGGCCCGCGCGTGGACCCGGCGCGACGAGACCGACGCGGTCCGGGGCCATCGCGCGCAAGGAATCAAGGCCGGCGCGGTGATGCAGGCGGCGCAGCGCTTCGCCGATCAGCCAGCGCAGGTCGTTGAGCCGCGAATCCTGCGGCGCCAGCGCGCGATGGGCGCGCATGGCGTCGAACGGATCGTCGATGCGCGTCCGGCGCTCGCGGTCGAGAGCGATTTCCTGGCCGCTGTCGCGGGCGCGGGCGAGACGCTCGGGCGTCGCTTCGAGCCGCTCCGGCGCGGCGATCGCATCGCGGCGCGAACGGGTCGGACGGCGGCCGGAGACGCGGCCGCTCACTTGACGAGCTCCGCGCATAATTCGGCAGGCGACGTGCAATAGGAGCCCGTCGCGGCCGGCGCGAGGCGATGCGGCGCGCCGCTCGCCGCGACCTCGACATCCGGCGGCGGCGCGCGATGAGCGCGCTTCAAATCCCGCAAATGCGCGGCGCAGGCGGCGATCGCCTCCATCCGGGCGGTGTCGATTTTCGGCGCGCGGCGACGCGGACGAGCGGTCCTCATTTGTGAGCGGCTCCTTCGGGCTGGACGAGAGCGCGCTATATTCTGAAAATCAGAACCAGTCGTCAAGCAAAATTTCTGGAATTCATAATTGCATCCGTTCTGAAAAGCAGAATAATTCGGCTATGCCGAATGATGTCGTCGATTGGATCCGCAAAGCCCTTCTGGCGACCGGAAAAACGCGGAGCGGCCTCGCCAAGGCTCTGGGCCGATCGCCCTCCGCCGTCACCGATCTGCTCAACGGCGCGAGGCGGCTCCGGGCCGAGGAAATCGTCGTCGCCGCGAATTATCTCGGCGTCGAGCCGCCGCCTTTCCTCGGCGGCGGGCGGCGGCCGCCCTCCGGCCTGCTCGTTCCGGTCGTCGGCTTTGTCGGCGCCGGCGCGGAAGCGCATTTCTACGCCGAGGGCCAAGGCCCGTTCGACGAGGTCCCGGCGCCGGACGGGGCGAGCTCGCAAACGGTCGCCGTCCAGGTTCGCGGCCATTCGCTCGGCGCGCTGTTCGACAATTGGCTGGTCTTCTATGACGACGTGCGCGACCCGCCGGGCGACGATCTCGTCGGCCATATGTGCGTCTGCGGCCTTTCCGACGGCCGCGTCCTGATCAAGGCGCTCAAGCGCAGCCAGATCGCCGGCCTGTGGACGCTGCTCTCCAATGTCGAGCCCCCGATCTATGATGTCGCGCTGGACTGGGCCGCGCAGGTCAGCGCGATGCGGCCCAGGTGAAGCCTCACGGTCATTGCGCGCGCAGCGAAGCAATCCACTCGTCGGACTCAGCCCTGTGAATGGATTGCATCGTCGCTTCGCTCCTCGCAAATGACGGCGTACCTGACATTTGGATTGAACGGTCATGCCGCAACCGCCCCTCGCCGCCCTCGACATCGCCCGCGCGCTGATCGCCTGTCCGTCGGTCACGCCGGACGAAGCCGGCGCGCTGACCTACCTGCGCGGCCTTCTCGCGGAGGCTGGCTTTGTCGCCGAGATCGTGTCCTTCGACGCGCCGGGCGCGGCCAGGGGGGACAATCTCTACGCCCGCTTCGGCCGCGGCGCGCCGCATCTCGTCTTTGCCGGCCATACCGATGTCGTGCCGCCGGGCGATTCCGCCAAATGGCGCTTCGATCCATTCTCCGGCGCAATCGCCGACGGCATGATCTGGGGCCGC
>DATGLU010000234.1:0-2458 GCA_035294045.1 Roseiarcus sp.
CCGGCATTGGTGGCGCGCGAGCACGCCGCGTCGGGCGTCATCCATTGCGGCAATGCGCGCGGCGCCGGCCAATTGACCTTGTCGAACAGCGTCATCACCACCGCCGCCCATGTATTTTTCGATGAGCGCGGCGAATTGCGCGGCGACAACGGCCATTGCGTCTTCACCGCGATCGTCGGCGGCCAGGAAATAACCACGACGATCGCCGTCTCGTCGATTCTCGCCGGCGACAAGAAGCCCTATGCCCATCCGGCGGTTAACGATTGGGCGGTGGCGCGGCTGATGCGCCCGGTGAACGGCGCGACGCCCTATGCGCTGGGCGGGCGCGCCCAGGCC
This sequence comes from Roseiarcus sp., assembly GCA_035294045.1. Classification (GTDB taxonomy): domain Bacteria; phylum Pseudomonadota; class Alphaproteobacteria; order Rhizobiales; family Beijerinckiaceae; genus Roseiarcus. The sequence goes on from DATGLU010000234.1 coordinate 337, forward strand.
GGCTCGCCCATCGAGTTCGTCGCGCGCGGCCATAGCGACTGGGGCGGCGGCAAGGCGATGTCGCTCGAAGATTGCCGCCTGCGCAATCAGCTCTCGACCAGCGGCGAAGGCACGCGCGAATTCTCCTTCGATTGCGACGCTGGCGTGGGCGCTTCGGGCGGCGCCCTGCTCGCGCCCGGCGGCAAGCTCGTCGGCGTCTTTGTCGGCTACCGCTCGGTCGCGCCCGAAAAGGCGATGCCGTTCTCCTCGCAGCACTACAATTTCGCGGTTTCGGTCGACGGCGCCTTCCGCAAGGCGGTCGAGACGGTCGCGACGACGCCGGCCGCCATTTCTTCGCGCTGACGGCATTATCCTCCCCCGTCGAAGACGGGGGAGGGGAACCGCGCGTCAGCGCGGTGGAGGGGGCCGCTGAGTCTGAGGACTATCCTGGACCGCCGCGGCCCCCTCCACCATGCTTCGCATGGTCCCCCTCCCCCGCTTCGCGGGGGAGGAAATCGAGCTTTACTTCGTGAACACGAACTCGCTGGCGCCGCGGCGCTGCAAGTCCTCCTCCGAGCCGGCGAGGGTGATCGCCTTGACGTCGTTCCAGAGCGGAACGAGATCGCCGTAATGCGGCGAGAAGATATGACCCGACTCGCCGGTCGTGATCATGAAGCGAGATTTGGCCGGATCGCCGAGATCGTAAATGCCGCGATAGCCCGCCGCGTGCAGGCGCGCGAAGGGGCGAGCGGCGGGAGGATCATGCGCGCCGCCGCGATTGAGCGTGTAGAAGTCGCCGCTGCTGGCGACGCTGAGGTCGCTCAGCCGGTCGAGGATCGGCACGTGGCTGTAGAGCTTATGGGTCAGCACGGAAATGTGTTCCGCGCCCCATCGCCACTTCGTCATATCCGCGCCGTCGCGCTTTGAGAGCAGAGCCAGAGCCTGATCGAGCGCGCGCGTGATCGTCGCGCGGCAATCGCGGTCCGGGCCCTCGATCCCGTCGCACCATTGCGGATGATCCTTGACGAGCGACGTGATCGCGGTCGCGTCATACGGGCCCAGTTCGCCCAGCGGCAAGCCGGTCTTCTCGTTGATCAGAATGAGCCGCATTTCGCGCATCCACGCGTCGAAAATCAGCGGCTCGGGCCGGTCCTTGTCCATCGCGCCGTCCCATTTGGCGAGCAGCGCCAGCGCTTGCTTGGCCTGCTCGCTGGACGGCGTCGCGAGCGCGACGACCGGCAAGAGGTCCTTCGCCGCCAGCGAGACGACATCCCCCTGCATGGCTTCCGACGTATCGAGGCTATGCTTGTCGCCGAGCCGGTCGAAGAATTGCTGGATGCGCCTGGCGCGATAGGGCTCCTCCCAATCCTGGCCGAGATAGGGATCGTTGTCGGGCGGAACGATCGCGTTGTTGGCGTTGAAGATGAAGCCGGCCGGCGGATTGAAAATCTGCGGCATTTTGTCGAATGGCGCATAGCCGATCCAATCCGTCGCGCCCGTGGCGCCGTCGCTCGGCGCGAGCCCGTCGCCGGATTTGCGGATCGGCAGCAGAGCCGGGCTGATGAAGCCGATATTTCCGCTGGCGTCGGCGAAGACCATGTTCTGCTCGGGCGTCTGGAACAGTTTCAGCGCGTCGCGGAACTGGCTCCAATCTTTCGCGTGGTCGATGCGGAGCATCGCTTCGATGGTCGTGTCCTGTCCGCCCAGCGCGTTATAGGCCAGCGCCATCACTTTGCCCGGGCCGGCGATTGCGGCCATTCTTCCGACCACGTCGGAAAGGACCGGGCCATGCCGAGTTGCACGAATTTTCAGCGCGACATCCGGCGCGCCTTTGACATGGATCGTCTCTTCGCGGGTCTCGAACGGCTTCAAGCCGTCCGGCGTCATGTAGCGGCTGGAATCTTTTGGATCGACCGCCTCGACGAACAAGTCCTGAACGTCCGAGCCGGTATTGGTGAAGCCCCAGGCGATATGGTCGTTTTGTCCCAAAACGACCAGCGGCGACCCCGGCAGCGACGCCCCTTTGACCCAGCCGTCCGGCGTGACGATGCGGGCAAGGTACCAGACGATCGGCGCCTCGATGCCGAGATGCGGATCGTTGGCGAGGATCGGCTTCCCGGTCACGGTATGGGCGCCGGAAATC
>DATGLU010000235.1:0-4739 GCA_035294045.1 Roseiarcus sp.
TCGCGCCTTGGCGACGGGACGGCGCAAGCAGGCGTCGGGTTAGGGGATCCAACAAAAGCGGGCGTTTGAAGACGCCGCGAAGTCTTAAGGACAGACACAATGAGCGATGTCGCTGAGCGCGTAAAAAAAATCGTTGTCGAGCATCTTGGCGTCGACGCCGACAAGGTGGTGGAGAACGCCAATTTCATTGACGACCTTGGCGCCGATTCGCTCGATACGGTGGAATTGGTGATGGCGTTCGAAGAGGAGTTCGGCGTCGAAATCCCCGACGACCAGGCCGAGACGATCGTCACGGTCGGCGACGCGATCAAATTCCTGGAGAAGGCCGCGGCGGCCAAATAGGTTAAAAAGTTCGCCTCCCCGCCTTGACGGCGGGCGAGGCTGCACTGTGAATCTCAAGGGGCCGGCTTCGACCGGCCCTTGTCGCGTCAGGGGCGCGTGGAGCGCGTCCATTCGAGGACTTTTGATGAAACGCGTGGTGGTCACGGGGCTCGGCATGGTCACGCCGCTCGCTTGCGGCGTCGAGGCCACGTGGCGCCGGCTGCTCGCCGGCGAGAGCGGCGTCAGGCGTGTCGAGAATTTCGACGTCTCCGACATTCCCTGCCAGATCGCCGCGCAGGTTCCGCGCGGGCCGTTGAGCGAGGACAAGTTCAATCCCGACGATTGGATGGAGCCGAAGGAGCATCGCCGGGTCGACGATTTCATCGTCTATTCGATGGCGGCGGCGACCCAGGCGCTGCAAGACGCCAATTGGCGGCCCTCGACCTATGAGGAGGAGATCGAGAGCGGCGTGCTGATCGGCTCCGGCATTGGCGGGCTTGGCGGCATCTACGAAGCCTCGATGGTGCTGAAGGAGCGCGGGCCGCGGCGGATGTCGCCGTTCTTCATCACGGGCCGGCTGATCAACCTGACCAGCGGCTATGTCTCGATCGCCCATAAGCTGAAAGGGCCGAATCATTCGGTCGTCACCGCCTGCTCGACCGGCGCGCATGCGATCGGCGACGCCGGCCGGCTGATCGCGCTGGGCGACGCCAATGTGATGGTGGCCGGCGGCGCCGAATCGGCGATCAACCGGTTGGGGCTCGCCGGCTTCGCCGCTTGCCGCGCCCTCGCCACCGGATTCAACGACCGCCCGACTCAGGCCTCCCGCCCCTACGATCGCGACCGCGAGGGGTTCGTGATGGGCGAAGGCGCCGGCTGCGTGGTTCTCGAAGAGCTGGAGCACGCCCGCGCCCGCGGCGCGCATATCTATGCCGAACTGGTCGGCTACGGGCTTTCCGGCGACGCCTATCACATCACCGCGCCGGCGGAAGACGGCGACGGCGGCTTTAGGGCGATGAAAGCCGCCTTGAAGCGCGCCAACCTGACGCCAGCCGATATCGATTACATCAACGCGCATGGCACCTCGACGCCGCTCGGCGACGAGATCGAATTGCGCGCCGTGGAGCGCCTGGTGGGCAACGCCGCGGGCGCGCTGACCATGTCCTCGACCAAATCCTCGATCGGCCACTTGCTCGGCGCGGCCGGCGCGGTCGAGGCGATTTTCTGCATTCTCGCGATGCGCGACCAGATCGCCCCGCCGACGCTCAATCTCGACAATCCTTCGGTCGAGACCGCCATCGACCTTGCGCCTCACAAGGCCAAGCCGCGCAAGATCGAGACGGCGCTTTCCAACTCGTTCGGGTTCGGCGGCACCAACGCGTCGCTGGTGTTGCGAAAAATCTGAGGCTTTCGCGGAATCCCGATTTCGCCATATTGGCGCTTAAGGGTAGAATCGTTTTTCGGGGCGCCGTCCGCGGCGGCGTGGCGGAAGCTTGATGGGCGACGGATCGATTAAGGACGGCTCAGGCGGCGAGCGGCCGCGCGTCAGTCTCTTCGGCCGGCGAGCGACGCCGCGCTCGCCGACCGAGGCCTTGCAGCCGCAAGCCGCGCCGCCGCCGCCCGAGCCGCCGCGCAAGGAGCGGCGCGAAGGCCTGTCGCGGCTCAGCGGCGTTCTCTCCTTCGTGCTGATCGCCGCGATCGTCGGCATCGGCGTCTTCGCCTGGGCGCTTCAGGAAGCGCGCAGGCCCGGCCCGCTCGGAGCGGACAAGGTCGTGATCCTGTCGCGCGAAGACGAGGCGGACGGCGCGACCATCGCCGATCAGCTCGAAAAAGCCGGCGTGATCAACAGCACGCTGTGGTTCAACATGGTCGTGCTCGCCGACGGCAATCGCGGCAAGCTGAAGCGCGGCGAATATCTGTTCAAGGCGCGCGCCAGCTTGCGCGACGTCGAGAACACGCTGGTCTCCGGCAAGCCGGTCCAGCACAAAATGACCATTCCGGAAGGGCTCACCAGCCAGCAAGTGGTGCAAAAGCTGCGCGCCGACGACGCGCTGGTCGGCGAGATCAGGGAGACGCCGCGCGAAGGCTCGATCCTGCCGGACACCTATTTCTTTACCCGCGGCGAAACCCGCGAAGCGCTGCTGGCGCGAATGGAGAAGGCGCAGGCCAAGATGGTCGACGAGATTTGGCAGGCGCGCGCGCCCAACCTGCCGATCAAATCGCCCGGCGAGCTCGTCACGCTCGCCTCTCTGGTCGAGAAGGAGACGGGCAAGGCCGACGAGCGGCCGCGCGTCGCCGCGGTCTTCATCCACCGCCTCAAGAAGCGCATGAAGCTGCAATCCGATCCGACCATCGTCTACGGCCTGGTCGGGGGCAAGGGCACGCTCGATCACCCGATCACAAAGTCCGAGCTCGATCAGCCGACGCCGTACAACACTTATGTCATCGAGGGCCTGCCGCCGGGGCCGATCGCCAATCCGGGCAAGGCCGCCTTGGAGGCGGCGGCGAATCCGGCCGACACCAACGATCTTTATTTCGTCGCGGATGGAACGGGCGGCCACGCTTTCGCGGAGACGCTCGATCAGCATTTGAAAAATGTCGACCATTGGCGGCAGATCGAGCGCGACGCCAAGGAGGCGAAGGATCGCGTGGCGCCCGACCTGCTGCCGATCATGCCCGCTGCGGCGCAGCCCGGCCCGCGCCCGAAGAAGAGCGAACTCGACGTCAGCCCCAAGGTTTTCGGCGCGCTCGCGCCGCGCCTGGCGACGAAACCGACCGCGGCTTCGGCGGCTTTGGCGTCGCGGCTCGCCAGGATCGGCGCCCAGCGGCAATCGCGCCTCGCTCTGCTCGGCCCCGACGGGCCGCTCTCCGCCGCTTCGGCGGGCAAGAATCTCGCCGATAGCGGCCTCATCGTCGAAGGGGTGAATGACGCGGCGTCGGAGGACGCGGCCGCGGCCGCTCCGGCGCAGACCTATCCGCTCTCGGCGCCAATGCTTGCCGAGCAGCGGAGCCGCGAAGCGCGCTACGGCGACGCGACGCCGCCGCCCGGCAAGATGGCGAACGCCGAGGCGAACTCGGCGCTGCTGTCAAAACCGGCCGCGAACGGCCGGCCGCGGATCATCGACGCTTCGGAAGGCACCGCGCTCGATCCGCTGCTGAATACGACCTACGATCTCAACTACCCGAAAGTCGTGCCGCCGCTGCGCCTGCAGTGATCTTGCCTTTCGCCCGTACCTTTTGTCATTCCCGCGCAAGCGGGAATCCAGTGCGGCCCATCCCCAAGCGCTGAGGCTTCTGGATTCCCGCTTTCGCGGGAATGACACGTACCTACCCCGCTTCGCCGAACTTGGCGCGCGCGATGGTCAGCGCCACGGCGCAGGCGTTCGACACGTTGAGACTCTTGATCGGGCCCGGCATATCGAGCCGCGCGAGCGCGTCGCATCTTTCGCGGGTGAGCCGGCGCAGGCCCTTGTCCTCGGCGCCCAGGACCAGCGCCAGCGGCCGCGACAAAGCCATATGGGACAAGGATTGCGGCCCGTCCGAATCGAGGCCGACGCGCCAATAGCCGAGATCGCCAAGCTCTTCGAGCGCGCGGGCGAGATTGACGACGCTGCAGACCGGCACATATTCGAGGCCGCCGGATGCGGATTTGGCGAGCGCGCCGGAGAGTTCCGGCGAATGGCGCTCGGTCGTCACCAAAGCGTCTATCGCGAAGGCCGCGCCGGTGCGCAGGATTGCGCCGACATTGTGCGGATCGGTGACCTGGTCGAGGACGACGACCAGGCCGCGCTCGGGGATTTCGGCAAGATCGATCGGCGCGAGCGGCCGCGCCTCGAGCAGCACGCCCTGATGCACCGCCTGGCGCGGCGCGCGCAGCGCAATCTCTTCGCTGCTCATCGTCACCGTCTCGACGCCGCGCGCCGCCGCGTCGGCGGCGAGCCGCGCCGCCGCGGCGGGCGTCGCGTAAAGCCGGATCAGCTTGCGCCGCGGCGCTTTGAGCGCGGCCTCGACGCTGTGGAAGCCGTAGATTTGCGCAACCTCGCTCGGCGAGCGCCTGTCGCCGCCGCCCGGCCGTTCTTGCCGGCCGCGCCGGGACGGGTCGGGCATGGGCCTCTCGGCGCGCGGCGGACGGCGCTCGCCTTGCTTCGCCCGGCCTTTGTTCTTCTTCGACAAACGGCTCTTCCTCGCCTCGCAGCGGCCTCTCCTGCCACGCGCCCGAGCCCGGCGCAATCGCGCCGCCAAAGCGCCTTCCGGCTTGCGCTTTTGAGTTGACAGGACCTGCCGCGGCGCAAGATAAGCGCCGGGCTGGGCCCCGGTTCGCCGGGGCCTTTGTCGTCGGCTGCTCTTTGAGAGCGCCCGATGGGGGAGTGTCCCGAGCGGCAAAGGGGGCGGACTGTAAATCCGCTGGCTATGCCTTC
>DATGLU010000236.1:0-3187 GCA_035294045.1 Roseiarcus sp.
GGGGCGAAATGGACGACCTCGCCTATTGCTCTGCGGCGGATCTGGCGGCGATGATCCGCGGCAAGAAAGTCTCGCCAGTCGAAATCGCGGCGGCGACGCTCGATCGCGCCAAGCGTTCGCAACCGGCGCTGAACGCCTTCATCACCATCGCCGAGAGCGAGGCCATGGCGGCGGCGCGCGAAGCGGAGCGCGCGGTCATGGCCGGCGCCGCGGTCGGAGCGTTGCATGGCGTCCCGTTTTCGGTGAAGGACCTGGTCCCGACCGCGGGAATTCGCACGACGTTCGGCTCCTTGATCTTCAAGGACAATGTCCCGACTCGCGACGCGACGGCAGTCGCCCGGTTGAAAGGCGCCGGCGCAGTGCTGATCGGCAAGACGACGACGCCGGAATTCGGCCAGCAAAGCCTGACGCAGGCGCCGCTGTTCGGCCGCACTCGCAACGCCTGGAGCGCCGAGCGGACGTCCGGCGGCTCGAGCGGCGGCGCCGCCGTCGCCGTCGCGGCCGGCTTGGGCCCGATCGCGGCGGCGACCGACGGCGGCGGCTCGACCCGCATTCCGGCCGCCTGCAACGGCGTCGTCGGCTTCAAGCAGAGCCTCGGCGCCATTCCGCAAGAATACGCCCAGGACGGTTTCGGCAATATCTCGTACGTGACGCCGATGACCCGCACCGTGCTCGATACGGCGCTGATGCTTCAAGTCATGGCCGGGCCCGACCCCGCCGATCCGCTGACCGTCGGCCGCGCGCCGGCAGATTTTGTCTCCGCGGCGCGAGAAGCTGGCGGCCTCGACGGCGTCCGCATCGCCTGGCGGCCGCGGCTCGGCAATTCGATCGTCGCCGCCGACGTGCTCGCCGCCTGCGAGGCGTCTATGAAGACGCTCGCCGCGCTCGGCGCGACCGTCTCGGAGCATCAGGGAGAGATCGAAAACCCAGAGCGACTCTGGTACGTCATCAACAGCGCCTATCGCCGCGCGCAATTTGGCGATCGCGTCCGCGACCATCGCGCAATCATGTGCCCGACCTTTCTGCGGCAATTCGACTCCTCGCAAAGCTATTCGGCCGCCGATCTCTACGAGGCGATCTTTGCGCGCACCCGGCTGTTCCGGCAGGTCCAATCCTGGTTCGAGACCTGCGACGTCGTCGCCATGCCGACCTTGTCGCGCACGGCCCTGCCGATCGACCAGGATTTCTTCGGTCCGATCGAAATCGACGGCGAGGCGGTCCCGAATCTGCGCGCCGCCTGGTATCCTTATACGATGCCGTTCAACCTCACCGGCAATCCCGCAATCAGCCTACCTTGCGGCTTTGATTCCGCCGGATTGCCGATCGGCATTCAACTTGTCGGGGCCTGCGGCGCCGACGAATTGCTGCTCAGATGCGCCGCCGCTTTCGAGCGTGCGGCGCCTTGGGCGGAGCGGCGGCCGAACCTGCCGGAATTGGACGCATAGCGTCATTCCCGCGAAAGCGGGAATCCAGTACGCCCGATCCGGCAAGCGCGGAGGTTCTCTGGATTCCCGCTTTCGCGGGAATGACAACGAATGGTCAACGCGTCGTCTGGCCCTCCAGCTTGCGCAACACGCCGGGCAATTCCTTGTCGAGATCGGCGTCCGCCGGCATCGTCGTCACGTCGCTTTCGCCGCGCGGGTCTTCGAGCGTGGCGAACTGGCTGTCGACCAGCGAGGCCGGCATGTAATGGCCTTTGCGATTGGCGACCCGCCGCAGCATCAGCGCCTTGTCGCCTTCGAGATAGAGGAAGCGCAGCGCCGGGCCGGCGCTGGCGCGCAGGCGATCGCGATAGACGCGGCGCAAAGCCGAGCAGGCGACAATCAGGCCGTTCGGATGCGCCGTGCGGTCTGCTAGGGCGGCGCCGATCCGGTCGAGCCACGGCCAGCGATCCTCGTCGGTCAACGGCGTTCCGCCGGCCATCTTCGCGCGCGCCTCGGGCGAGTGAAAATCGTCGCCGTCGGCAAAGTCCGCGCCGCACATTTTGGCGAGGCGCAAGCCGACCGTGGTCTTGCCGCAGCCCGAAACGCCCATGACGACGAGGGGACCGTGCAAATTCGCTTTCGGCATGCGGATGCGCTCTTTAGCGAGGCGGGAGGAGAGGCAAGCATAAAACTGGCGCGCTCCGCCACGAATATCTTATCGTCGCGCGCGACGTCGCGACATTCTGGGAGGCGGCTCATTCCGCTTACATCCTCCGAGCCGCCGGCCGATCTTTTGGCCGCTTTGCGCCGCATGGGCCTCGTCGAGCCGGACGAGGCGGTTCGCGCGACCCCGCTCGCCGGCGGCGTCTCCTCGGACATTTCGCTGGTCGAAGCCGGCGGTCGCCGCTTCTGCGTCAAGCGCGCGCTGAGCCGGCTCAAAGTCGCGGCGCTTTGGGAAGCGCCGGTGAGCCGCAATGCGGCGGAAGCCGCCTGGATGCGCGCCGTCGCGGCCTGGCTGCCGCATGCCGCGCCTTCCGTGCTCGGCGAGGACGAAGAAGCCGGTCTGTTCGCGATGGACTATCTGCCGCCGCAGGATTTTCCGCTCTGGAAGGCCGAGCTCCTCGCCGGCCGCGTCGATAACCATTTCGCCGCCGCGGTCGGCCGGGACCTCGTCGCGATCCATGCGAGGAGCGCCGCCGATCCGAACGTTCCCGCCGCTTTCGCGCATGATGAGACGTTCGAGGCGATCCGCATCGAGCCCTATTTGCGGGCGACCGGCCGCGCTCATCCTGATCTCGCCGGGCGTTTCGAGGCGCTCGCCGAGCGCACCCTAGCGACCAAGACGGCGCTGGTTCACGGCGACGTCAGCCCGAAGAACATTCTCATCGGCGCGAGCGGGCCGGTCTTTCTCGACGCAGAATGCGCCTGGTTCGGCGATCCGGCTTTCGACCTCGCCTTCTGTCTCAATCATCTGCTGTTGAAGGGCGCGCGCAGCGGCGTCGCCCGCGCGCCGTATCTCGCGGCCTTTGGCGCGCTTGCCCGGACCTATCTCGAAGGCGTCGCCTGGGAGGCCGCCGACGCTCTCGAAGCCCGAGCGGCTTCGCTCCTGCCCGCCTTGTTTCTCGCGCGGATCGACGGCAAGTCGCCGGTCGAGTATCTGACGCGCGAAGCCGAGCGCGACGCGGTGCGGCGCTGCGCCGCGCCTTTGATCGCCGCGCCGCCGCGCCGCTTGCGCGAGGTCGCCGAAGCCTGGAGCCAAACGC
>DATGLU010000237.1:0-5644 GCA_035294045.1 Roseiarcus sp.
AAGCCGGCTTTGTGCGAAAAGCCGCTCGCCGCGACGCTCGACGAGTGCCGCGCGGTCATGGCGGCGGAGATGAAAGCCGGCCGGCGGCTCGTCCAGGTCGGCTTCATGCGGCGCTTCGACCCGGGCTACCGGGCGATGAAAAAGGCGATCGGCGATGCCGGCCTCGGCCGGCCGATCTTCCTCCATTGTGTCCATCGCAATGCGATCGCGCCGAGCTACATCACGTCCGATCTGGTCCTCGCCAATTCCGCCGTCCATGAGTTCGACATTTCGCGCTTCGTGCTCGACGAGGAATTCGCAACGATCCACGTCGTCAGCGGCAAGGCGACGCGAAAGGCCGAGACGCGGCGCCCGCAGTTCGTCGTTCTGGAATCGCGGAGCGGCGTCGTCGTGACGATCGAGGTCTTTCTCGACGCGCAATATGGCTACGACGTCCAGGCCGAACTGGTTTGCGAGAACGGCTCCGCCTCCCTGTCGCCGCATCGGCCGATCGCGCAAAGGCTCGCCGGCCGCGACGGTTTCGACGTCGAGAGCGATTGGCGCCAGCGCTTCGCCGACGCCTATCGCGTTCAGCTCCAGGAATGGGTCGCCGCGATCGGCTCGGGCCGCGCCGTGGGCGCCAGCGCCTGGGACGGCTACGCCGCATCCGTCACCGCCGCCGCGGCTCTGGAGGCGGCCGCGAAGCGGACGACGACCAAAATCGCGATCGGCGAGCGGCCGGCTTTCTACGGCTAGCCGAAGAGAAGAGGATTCATTCGGCGGCGACCGCCGAATGGAGCACGCGTCCCGGCGGCGCGGCGAAATTCACCAGGCCGGAGGCGGCGAGACGCTGCAACGTCCGCCAAGTCGCCGGGTCAAGTATCTCGACTGCGGATTCTGCCGCGGAAAGGCGTGCGCCCTCGACGGCGATTCCTTCCGCGTCGGCGTCCAATATGAGGAGGAGGCGCCCCGCCCGCGCTTCTGCGTGATGAAGGCGTTCGCCGTGCCGCGCCCTCATCTCCTCAACCACCGCCTCCTCCGGCGAAAGGACTTTGATCGGCGCCGGTTTGGCGCCGAGCATCGCCTCCATGCGCTCGATCAGCGCGGCGCGGCCGGAAGGCATCTTGACCGCGGAGAAATCATCCGTCCCGTCGAGCACGCCGTCAGCGAGCGTCTGCTTGTGGGTCAGGAGGTGAAGGATGGAATGTTCGATCGAGTTCTCGGTGACGAAATTGATGACCGTGACCGGGCTGGTTTGTCCCTTGCGCCAAGCGCGGGCGATGCGCTGTTCGAGCTTCGCCGGATTCCAGGGCAGGTCCATGTTGATGACGCAATTGGCGACCTGCAGATTGAGTCCCGTCGCGCCGGCGTCGGAGGTTAGGAACAGCCGGCATGAGCGGTCGGCGCGGAAGCGCGCGATCTCGGCGCGGCGGGCGAGCTGCGGCACGTCGCCCGTGTGCCAGGCGTGTTCGATTCCCATCTCTCGGGCGAGATCGCGCACCATATCCAGCATCCGCACCCATTCGGAGAAGACGACGATCTTGCGGTCCTTATCTTCGAGGAGCTCCGCCATCACGCCTTCGAGTTCTTCCAATTTCGGCGACACGCGGCATTCGGGGTCGAGAATGGCCGGCGTGTCGCAGATCATGCGCATGCAGGCGAGATATTGCTGCAAGCGGTCGAACTCTTCTTTCATCAGCGGCCGGCGTTCGGCGAGCGCGGCCAACCTTCTGGCCCGGAGCTCGTATTCGCCATAGCGGACGGCCTGCTCCTCCGCCATGGCCACAAAAAAGGTCTTGATCGTACGGCCCGGAAGCTCGTCTTCCACATCCTTCTTGCGCCGGCGCAGCATGATTCCGGAAAGACGACGGTGCAGTTCGTCGAGATTGCGGTAGCCGGTCGGGCGGCCGCGCTCGTCGAGCTCGTAGAAGTCCCGGTTGAAGCGAAACAGCGAGCCGAAAATTTCCGGGTCGAGATATTCCACGATCGAATAGGTCTCATCGATGCGGTTTTCGAGCGGCGTCCCGGTCAAGACGAACGCGTAGGGCGATTTCAACGACTTGACCTGCCGCGCGGTCTTAGTCTGCCAATTCTTGATGCGCTGGGCTTCGTCGAGAATCACCACGTCAGGCTTGAGCAGCCGGTTGATGTCCTCGGTGTCTCTGACGACCTGCTCGTAATTGACCAGCGTGAAGAAGGCCGGTTCGGCGTAACGCTTGAGGCGTTCGGGCCTGAGGCCCGCGACGAAGAGCGCGGCCCGGCCGGTGAAGCGGGCGATCTGGTCCTCCCACTCCGCCTTGACCGATGTCGGCGAAACCACCAGCACCCGCGCGATCTTTTTTCGGCGCGCGAGGATTTCGCAGGCGGCGATGGCTTGGATGGTCTTGCCGAGGCCCATCTCGTCGGCGAGCAAGGCGCGCTCGCCAAAGGCGAGATGCAGCGCGCCCTCCTGTTGGTAGGGCAGGAGCGGCGACTTGAGGATGTTCCAGGACGCTTTGCCGGTCTCCAGCGCCCGGCGGAACCGGGCCTTCTCGATCTCGCGGCCGGCCAGGCGGCGCGCGCGCTCCAGAAAGGGGCCCATATGCCGCGAGACGCGGATCGCCGGCGGAGCCGCTGGGGCCGCCTCGATCACGGCGGCGAGCGTCCTGGAATCGGTTTTGAGCTCGCCTTTCGCATCGACGTAGGGCGCGAGCCAATCCTCCGCCGGCCGGTCGAGAGCGGCGCTCGGCCGCTTGAGGATCGGCCGGGCGTCGCCCTGCCGGGCGATGAAAATTTCGGCGCGCGGCGATCCTTGCTCGGCCGCGGCTTTGAAGGCCCGGGCGCCATATTTTCGGCGCAGGGCGGCGAGCGCGCCCTCAATATGCTTGCAGGCGCCCAGCCCGTTGACGCGATGATCGATGCAGCCGCAGGAATTGTCGCGGCCAACAAGGTCTCGGATCTCGACCTCATAAACGCCGCCGTTATGGGAGCGGGCGCGGAAGGCGCCGAAAAGTCCGTAAGCAGGCTCCAACGCCTCGATCGCGGCGAGCTCGGTGCGCCCACGCCAGCGCCGAACGCTCAATTCGTCCTCGTCGCTGGTTTTCCACCCTGTTGTTTGCGGCTTTTCGAGAGCTTTGCGCGCTTTGGACGCGATTTTCCTGGATTTCACCGGCATTGCGCGACCCTGAATCGGCTCTGAAACGATGGCCGCTCTTATCGCGAGGCGCTTGTCGGCGCGAACCGAAAGACCAGAATATTCACAGCGATCGAGCAGGCAGCCGCGTAAACGGCCTATTCCATTCGTCAATTCGCGCCAAGTGCCGGCTGGCGGCTCAGGCGCTCTTCGGGACGAAACGGCACGTCACTTCAACCGTCTCGCCCGGCGCCAGGGCGACGAGACCGGCGCTACGCCCCAGATTGTGTGCGTCGACCGGATGGCTGACAGGCTCGAAGCAGAAAAAGTTTGGGTCGCCATTGGGAGAATAGACGATGTAGACGTTGAGGCCCGGCCCCGCCTCGACGGCGAGGGAGAGCCGCCGGCTCGGCCAGGAAATGACAGCGCTGCCGCGCCAGCCGTCGAAGGCGTTATTGATCCATCGCGCCGGCAGGGGACGCGGTTTGGAGAAGTCCCATTCGGGGCGCTCGGCGGTCGCGAGGCGGCCAGTCGGCAAATGGCGCCCGTCTTCGAGCCATACGCCTTGCGCCGGCGCGGTGAGAAGAACGTCCGGCGTCCGCGGCAGCCAGGGATGAAAGCCGAGTCCGTAGGGCAGCGGAAGCCCCGCCCGATTGACGATCGCCAGCGTCATCGTGAGCGCGCCGCCCGCCAGCGCGTAGGTCGCCTCGGCGTCGTACCGGAACGGGCCAGGGCCGGCGCTCGACAGGAGAAGAGCCGCGTGGGCCGATCCTTCTTCCTTCACCCGCCATGGCGACGAGAAGGCATTGCCGTGAATCGGAAAGGGCTCGCCGGCGATGTTGGGCTCGAGCCGGTGAAACGCGCCGCCGAAATGAAAGCCGCCGCCCGAAATCCGATTGGACCACGGCGCGAGCAGGATATTGGCGAGCGCGAAAGGCTCGCTCGCGCTGGGCGGCGCGGCGCGGAACAAAGCCTCGCGCCGGCCGCGCGCGATCAGGTCATAGCGTTCCAGCCCGGCCCCGAGCCAGGGCAGGACAACCGCTTCGGCGGCGCCGTCGGACAGTACGATGCGCCGGCGATCGGCGTCGGTCATGCGTCACCAGCCGCCGTCGATCGCGAAATTTTGCCCGGTGATCATGTCCGAGGCCGGCGAGGCGAGGAACAGGACCAGCTCCGCGACATCCGCGGGCTGGATGCGCGCCTTGAGACATTGGTTCTCGAGAATCCAGTCGTTGTATTGTTGCAGACGCTCGCCGAAAACTCGTTTTTCCGCCTCCGACACCACCGCGCCCGGCGAGACGGCGTTGACCCTGACGCCGAAAGCGCCCATTTCGCGGGCGAGCGATTTGGTCAAGCCGAGCATTGCGCCCTTGGAGGCGACGTAGGGGACGTAGCCGTCCCATCGCCCGTTCAGCGTGACCGAGCAGAAATTGACGATCTTGCCGTAATGCTTCGCCTTCATGCCGGACGCGCAGGCCCTCGCCAAGGCGAAAGCGGCCGAGGAATTGACGCGCACTTGCTCTTCGTATTCGGCGAGCGAAAACGCCTCGAAAGGCCGGTTGATGATCAGCGCGGCGTTGTTGATCAGGATGTCGATTCCGCCTCGCGCCTCGGCGAGGCGCCTCGCCGTCTCTTCGGCGCCCGCAAGGTCGCCGAGGTCCTGGCCGAAAAAGGAGCATTCCGCGCCGGTCTTCCGCGCGATTTCAGCGGCGAAGGCTGCGCCCTCCGGATGCTCCGGGCGGTCCAGCAGAATCAATGCGGCGCCGGAAGCGCCGAGGCGCTCGGCTTGCGCGCGCCCAAGCGTTCCGAGCGCGCCGGTAAGCAGGACGTTCTTTCCTGACAAGGCGCCCATGGCCGACCTCAGAGATAGTTCTGCACTTCGTCGATCGAGGTTTCGGCGACCGGCTTGTCGAAGGCGATCTCGCCCCGCGCCATGGCGACGATCCGGTCGCAGGATTCAAAGACGTGGTGCAGGTTGTGGCTGATCAGAATTCCCGTCACGCCCTGCGCCGGCAGGCCGCGCACGAATCCGAGCACTTTCGCGGTCTCCTTCACCGATAGATGGTTGGTCGGCTCGTCGAGGATGAGGACCCGCGACTTGAAATGCATGGCGCGCGCGATCGCCACGCCTTGCCGCTGGCCGCCGGAAAGCTCGGCGAGAAGCGCGTCGGGCGAGCGCAAATGCAGATCGACGTCGCCGAGCGCTTTCACCGATTCGCGGCGCATCTTCTCATGGTCGATCAGCCCGATCCCGCCGAGCGAGAATTGCAAGGGCTCGCGACCGATGAACAGGTTTCGCGCGATCGACATGGTCGGGACCATCGAGGCGTCCTGATAGATCGTCTCGATGCCGAGCCGCATCGCGGCTTTCGGCGAAGCGATGTCGACCCGCTCGCCGCTGATCTTGATCTCGCCGTGATCGGGGCGATGCACGCCGGAGAGAATTTTGATCAGCGTGGATTTGCCGGCGCCATTGTCGCCGACCAGGCCGACGACTTCCCGAGACTGCACATCCAGATCGACGCCCTTCAGCGCGTGGACGCCGGCGTACCA
>DATGLU010000238.1:0-5990 GCA_035294045.1 Roseiarcus sp.
ACGGCCCGGTGCGCGGCAACGGCAAGATCGTGCAGGAGCTGGAGGCCGACTTCCGCGGCGCCGGCTGGAACGTCATCAAATGCCTCTGGGGCTCGAATTGGGATCCGCTGCTCGAGAAGGATAAGAGCGGCAAATTGCGCCAGCTCATGGAGGAATGCGTCGACGGCGAATATCAGGACTTCAAGTCCAAGAACGGCGCTTATATCCGCGAGCATTTCTTCGGCCGTTATCCCGAGACCGCGGCTTTGGTCGCCGACTGGACCGACGATCAGATTTGGGCGTTGACCCGCGGCGGCCATGATCCGGTGAAAGTCTATGCGGCGTACAAGGCGGCGGTGGAGAACAAGGGCTCGCCGACGGTTATTCTCGCCAAGACGATCAAGGGCTACGGCATGGGCGAGGCCGGCGAGGGCCAGATGATCGCCCACCAGCAGAAGAAATTCGGCGATCAGGCGCTGAAAGCCTTCCGCGACCGCTTCAATATCCCGATCTCCGACGAGGAGATCGGCAAGGTGCCGTACCTTAAATTGCCGGAAGACAATCCGGCGATGAAATATATGCGCGAGAAGCGCGCCGCGCTGGGCGGCTACCTGCCGGCGCGCCGGCGCAAAATCGAGCCTTTGCAAATCCCCGAACTCTCGGCTTTCGACGCCCTGCTGAAGGCGACCGCCGAGGGCCGCGAGATTTCGACAACCATGGCCTTCGTGCGGATTTTGACGACGCTGCTGCGCGACAAGAATATCGGCCAGCGGATCGTGCCGATCGTGCCGGACGAGAGCCGCACGTTCGGCATGGAGGGCCTGTTCCGGCAATTCGGCATTTTCAGCCAGCAGGGCCAGCTCTATCGGCCGCAGGACGCCGACCAGCTCATGTACTATCGCGAGGACGTGAAGGGTCAGATCCTGCAAGAGGGCATCAACGAGCCGGGCGCGATGGCGTCCTTCATCGCCTCGGCGACGTCCTATTCGACATCGAACGCGCCGACGATCCCGTTCTACATCTACTATTCGATGTTCGGCTTCCAGCGGACCGGCGATCTCTGCTGGGCGGCGGGCGACATGCGCGCGCGCGGCTTCCTGATCGGCGGCACGTCCGGCCGCACCACGCTGAACGGCGAGGGGCTGCAGCACGAGGACGGCCATAGCCATATCCTCGCCTCGACCGTCCCAAATTGCCTCGGCTACGATCCGACCTACGCCTACGAGCTCGCCGTGATCATCCAGAACGGCCTCAAGCGGATGTATGTCGACAACGAGGATGTCTATTATTACATCACCACGCTCAACGAGAATTACCCGCACCCGGCCATGCCGGAAGGCGCCGAGGAGGGCATCCTTCGCGGCATGTACCTCCTGCGCAAGGTCGAGGCGGAGAAGGCCGGCCTTCGCGTCAGACTGCTCGGCTCCGGCGCGATCTTGCGCGAGGTCGAGGCTGGCGCCGAGCTGCTCGCCAAGGATTTCGGCGTATCGAGCGAAATCTGGAGCGTCACCAGCTTCACCCAGCTTCGCCGCGACGGGCTCGAAGTCGAGCGTTGGAACATGCTGCATCCCGAGGAGACGCCGCGGCGGCCCTATATCGAGCAGTGCCTCGCCAAGGGCTCGGGACCGGTCGTCGCCTCGACCGACTACATCAAGCTCTTCGCCGACGGCGTTCGGCCGTTCGTGCCGGCGCGCTACAAGACGCTGGGCACGGACGGGTTCGGGCGCTCGGACTATCGCCGGCGGCTGCGCTCCTTCTTCGAAGTCGACCGGCGCCATGTCGCGCTGGCGGCGCTGAAGTCGCTCGCCGACGACCAGATGCTGCCCTCCAAGACGGTCAGCCAGGCGCTCAAGCGCTACGAAATCGATCCCGACCGGCCCAGCCCGGCCTTGACGTGAAGGGCGACCTTGGGAAGAACTTGTCATTCCCGCGAAAGCGGGAATCCAGACGGAGCTAACGTTCAGACGCGGCGGCTCCTGGATTCCCGCTTTCGCGGGAATGACATGAGAGAGGTCTCGATAAAGTACCGCGCCAAGGAGAAGCGCTCGTGGCCAATACGACCGACGTGAAAGTGCCGGATATCGGCGACTTCAAGGACGTGCCGATCATCGAAATTCTGGTCAAGCCGGGCGATGAGGTCAAAGCCGACGATCCGCTGGTGACGCTCGAATCCGACAAGGCGACAATGGACGTGCCGGCGCCGAGCGCCGGCAAGGTTGCCGAGATCGTCGCCAAGATCGGCGACAGGGTGGCGATGGGCTCGCTCCTGCTGCGCATGGAGCCGGCGGGCGACGGGGCTGCTGCGCCGGCGCAAAAGCCGCCGCCCCAACCGGCCAAGGCGGAGAGCGCCAAGCCGGCCGCCGCGAAAGAGGCGCCGGCCGAAGCCAAAGCGGCGCCGCCGGCCGAGAAAGCGCCGGCCGCTGCGGCCGATTTCGCCGGCGTTTTCGCCGGCCCCGCCGTGCGCCGCCTCGCGCGCGAACTCGATATCGACCTGACCAGCCTGACCGGCACGGGCGAGCACGGCCGCATCACCAAGGAGGATGTGAAAGCCGCGCTGACCGGCCGCGGCGGAGGTGGCGGAGGCGGCGCTCTCCCCGAAGTTCCCGCCGTCGATTTCGCCAAGTTCGGCCCCGTCGAAATCAAGCCGCTGTCGCGGATCAAGCGGATTTCCGGCCCGCGCCTGCACGCCTCCTGGGTCAATGTCCCGCATGTCACCCATTGCGACGAGGCCGACATCACCGAGCTCGAAGCGTTCCGCAAAGGGCTCGACGAGGAGGGCAAGGCCGACAGACAAGCGCCGTATCGCGTCTCGCTTCTGCCGCTGCTCATGAAGGCGTCGGTCGCGACGCTGAAGACCTACCCGACCTTCAACGCCGCCTTGACGCCCGCCAAAGACGCGCTGGTCATGCGCAATTACTGGCATATCGGCGTCGCCGTCGATACGCCGGACGGGCTGGTCGTGCCGGTGATCAAGGATGTGGACAAGAAGGGCGTGATCGAGCTCGCCCGTGAGCTCGGCGCGGTCTCCGCTAAGGCCCGCGAGGGCAAGCTGTCGCCCGCCGAGATGCAGGGCGCGTCCTTTACCATCTCCTCGCTCGGCGGCATTGGCGGCACGGCCTTCACGCCGATCGTCAATGCGCCGGAAGTCGCCATCCTCGGCGTGGTGCGCTCGAAAATGGCGCCGGTCTGGGACGGCAAGGCCTTCGCGCCGCGCCTGATGCTGCCGCTTTGCTTATCCTACGATCACCGCGTCATCGACGGCGCCGCCGCCGCGCGCTTCATGCGCAAGCTGGTCGGCGTGATCGAGGACATGCGGCGCGTCCTTTTGTGATGAATTCTCAACCTGCGCCGTCATGGCCGGGCTTGTCCCGGCCATCCATGTCGCGGCCCATGCGGAGCGTGGATGGCCGGGACAAGCCCGGGCCATGACGCCTTAAGGTTCTGGAGACGTACCCTATGGCGCGTGAGATCAGGCTGCCCGATATCGGCGACTTCAAGGACGTGCCGATCATCGAGATTCACGTCAAGCCGGGCCAGAAGGTCGCGGCCGAGGACGTGCTGCTGACGCTCGAATCCGACAAGGCGACGATGGACGTGCCGTCGCCGGCCGCCGGAACGATCGGCGAAATCAAGGTCAAGATCGGCGACAGGGTCAGCGAAGGCTCGCTACTGGCGACGCTCGAAGAGGGCGGCGAGGCCAAAGCCGCGCCGGCCCCCGCCGCCAAAGCGGAGCCGCCCGCGGCCAAGGCTCAGCCGGCAAAGCTGCAGCCCGCCGCGGCCGCGCCAA
The DNA here is from genome assembly GCA_035294045.1 of Roseiarcus sp. Classification (GTDB taxonomy): domain Bacteria; phylum Pseudomonadota; class Alphaproteobacteria; order Rhizobiales; family Beijerinckiaceae; genus Roseiarcus. Next base: position 3,767 of record DATGLU010000238.1, read on the forward strand.
GCGGCAAGGCCGATATCGAATGCGACGTCGTGGTGATCGGCGCCGGCCCGGGCGGCTACACCGCCGCCTTCCGCGCCGCCGATCTCGGCCAGAAAGTCGCGCTGGTCGAGAAGGACCCGGTTCTCGGCGGCGTCTGCCTGAATGTCGGCTGCATTCCTTCGAAGGCGCTGCTTCATGCGGCCAAGATCATCGACGAAGCGGCGGATTTTTCCGCGCACGGCCTGCGCTTCGGCGCGCCGAAGATCGAGCTCGATCCGCTCCGCGCCTGGAAGGAGGGCGTGGTCAAGCGCCTGACCGGCGGCCTCAACGCCCTCGCCAAGCAGCGCAAGGTGACGGTGGTCACCGGCGCGGCGAAATTCTCCTCGCCCAACACGCTGAGCGTCGCGACGGCGGACGGGGCGAAGACCTTGGCGTTCAAGAGCGCGATCATCGCCTGCGGCTCCGAGCCGATCGCGCCGGGATTCATCCCGAAGGACCCGCGCATCGTCGATTCGACCGGCGCGCTCGAGATCCGGTCGGTCCCGAAGCGCATGCTGGTTCTGGGCGGCGGCATTATCGGCCTCGAAATGGCGACCGTGTACCATGCGCTCGGCGCGAAAGTGACGGTGGTCGAGCTGATGGATCAGCTCATTCCCGGCGCCGATCGCGACATCGTCGCGCCGCTCGCCAAGCGGATCGAGAAACGGTACGAGAAAATCCTGCTCAAGACCAAGCTGACTGCCGTCGAGGCCAAGAAGGACGGCTTGCACGTCGTCTTCGAAGGGCCCGGCGGCCAAGCCAAGGACGTGTTCGACTTCATGCTGGTCTCGGTCGGCCGCAAGCCGAATGGCGCGATGGTCGGCGCCGAGGCGGCGGGCGTCGCGGTCGACGAGCGCGGCTTTATCCGGGTCGATAAGCAACAACGCACCAACGCGCCGCACATTTTCGCGATCGGCGACGTGGTCGGCCAGCCGATGCTCGCGCACAAGGCCTCGCATGAAGGCAAGGTCGCTGCCGAGGTCGCCGCCGGCCATAAATCCTTTTTCGACGCCAAGGCGATCCCGTCCGTCGCCTATACCGATCCGGAAGTCGCCTGGGTCGGCCTGACCGAGGCGGAGGCGAAAGCCAAAGGCGTGAAATTCGGTCGAGCGGTCTTTCCCTGGGCGGCGAGCGGGCGCTCGCTGTCGCTCGGCCGCGACGAGGGCCAGACCAAGACCTTGTGGGACGAAGAAACCGGCCGGCTGATCGGCTGCGGCATTGTCGGCCCGAACGCCGGCGACCTCATCGCCGAAGCCGCGCTCGCCATCGAAATGGGCGCCGAGGCGGAGGATGTCGGCCTCACCATCCACCCGCATCCGACCCTGTCCGAGACCTTCGCGTTCTCGGCGGAAGCTTTCGCCGGGACGCTGACGGACCTTTACATGCCGAAGAAGAAGTAGGACGCGGCGGCGGCCATCCCTTCTCGCCGTTTTGCCGGGCAGTCCAGGGAAATTGACGTACGCAGGAAACGGGCGAGCGGCGCTTCGTACAATCACAGCGCGTCATGGCCGGGCTTGTCCCGGCCATCCATGCGGCGCCAGCGCAACAAAGCCTTCCTCAACTGCGCTCGCTGATCGGCGTAGATACCCGGCACAAGGCCGGGCATGACGCATAGAGGCTTTGGCGACGCGTGCGTTGGAGCTAGCTAGCTCCCCGGCGGCTTCATATCGAGCCGTACTGTCACGATCTCCCATTTCGCGGGGCGCTCGACGACCGGCCCCTCGGGAATTTTGCGGCGATCGAGAATGCGGTAGCGAAGATTGCTGAGCCCGTCGTCGGGCGTGTCTAGGCCGAGTTCCCAGCGGTCCTTGAGTTGCTTGAGATTGACTCGCGCCGCGGCCGAAGGCTGGCCGTCCAGTTCATAGGCTTCGCTATCATGGTCGAGCGGCTGGAACGTCCCTTTGCGGCGTCCCATTTCGATCCCGATCGCGCCGAAGCGATGCTTCAGGTCGAGGTCGTCAGGACCCCAGCCCCAGTTGGCGTTCGTATAGCCGTTGGCTTTTTCGAAGAGATCGTTCGGCGTCAGCGCGGCGCCGCCATAGAATTGATTGAGGTCGTGTCGAACGCCCCTGTCGCGATGACTGAGGCGGATCGGGCGCGTCTCAGCGCCGTACCAAACAAGCGCGACCGGCGTGTCCGACCAGGTATAGTCGGCCCAGACGGGAATGTAATCTACGTCGTGGAAGCAAGTATAGTCGCTCCCCCC
>DATGLU010000239.1:0-2324 GCA_035294045.1 Roseiarcus sp.
CCATGCATCGGCTCGGCGGCTCGGATCAGAGGTTAGCGGAGTATTTCGCCAATTATCGCGAGGTCAATCGCCTCTGCCCGCCGCCGCATTCGGTTGCGCCGATCGCGCGCAAGACTTGGACCGACGCGCTCGGCGCGCGCGAGCGCGAGGCCGATTATCGCGTTTTCTTCGAAGGGGAAGTCGCCCGGCTCGGCGCGCGCGAGACAATTGCGCTTTATCTGCCGCGGCTTCTGCCCGGCGTCGCCGCGAGCGCCACGCATGGGTTGATGCGCCTTGCCTATGGCGCGATGCGCAACGACGAGGCCGAGATCGCCGCCGCGCTCGGCTATTGGGCGGCGACGTACCTCGAGCTTGGCCGCGCCAGCGGCGCGCCGCCGATCACCGACGATCCGGTCGAGGTGCTCGTCCGGATGCGGCCGATCGAAACCTTCCGTCATGTCGAGACGGAGCTCGATCTGCTGTGGCATTTCATGCGCGCGATCGCCCAGAAGCCGGAATTCGCGCCGATCGTCGACTGGCTGGCGATCGGGCCGGGGACGTTTCAGAGGGTCAGGAGGGCCTCGCTCGCGCTCTATGCCGGGACCATGGATTTTTGCGCGCTGCATGCGCTGACCGGCTGCCACTGGCTGCGGCTGATCGCGCCGGCGACGCCCGATCCCGATCTCGCTCTGCGCTATTTCTGGCAGTCGATCGCGGCGCTCTATCCGAAAATCGGCTTTCCCGGCCTGCCGGAGGCGGAGACGCTCGAAACCTGGCGGCGCGCCCCTTGTCCCGATTGGGAGGAGATCGCGGCGGCCGCGGTGAGGTCGGATGACGAGCACGATCTTAGCCTGGTCTTTTCGGCGCGCGAGGAGGGGAGGCTTTATGGGGATCGCCTGTACCAGGTCGTCGCCGCGCGGCGAATGAAGTTGATCGCGTGACGATCCTCATTCTGGCCGATGCGTCGCTGCCGGATGGAAGGCGCGCCGATCTTCGCATCGCCGAAGGCCGCATCGCGGAGATCGCTGCGGCGGGAAGCCTCGCCGCGTCCGCTGGCGGCGAGCGCATCGGTCTCGACGGCGCCTTGCTCGCCCCGGGCTTCGTCGACGGCCATATCCATCTCGACAAGACGCTGCTCGGCTTGCCGTTCCAGCCGCATCGGCGCGGCGATACGGTCGCCGAGCGCATCGCCCGCGAGAAAGAGCTGCGGCGCGAATTGCGCTATCCGGTCGAGGAGCGCGCGCGCCGCCTGATCGAGCAAGTCGTCGCCTTCGGCACGACCGCCTTGCGCAGCCATGTCGATATCGACAGCGACGTCCGCCTTTCGGGGCTCCACGCTTTGCTGAAAGTCCGCGAGGCGGCGCGGGACCTCGTCGGCATTCAGATCGTCGCGTTCCCGCAAAGCGGGATCGTCGCCGATCCCGGCGTCAAGGACCTGCTCGACCAGGCGATCCGCGAGGGCGCCGATCTCGTCGGCGGGCTCGATCCGGCCGGCATCGACAATGACGTCAACGGCCATCTCGACACGATTTTTGCTGTTGCCGAGCGCCATGGCGTCGGCCTCGACATCCATCTCCACGATCCGGGGCCGCTCGGCTGTTTCGAATTGCGCCAGATCGCGATGCGCGCCGCGGCGCTCGGCCTTCAGGGCCGCGTCGCGGTCAGCCATGCTTTCGCGCTCGGCGCGGTCGATGAGGCGGAATTCGGCCGCACCGCCGAGGCTCTCGCCGCCGCCGATGTCGCGATCATGACCAACGGGCCGGGCCCCGTGCCGATGCCGCCAGTCAAGCGGCTGGTCAAGGCGGGCGTTCGCGTCTTCGCCGGCTCCGACAATATCCGCGACGCCTGGTCGCCCTATGGAAACGGCGACATGCTCGAACGCGCGATGATGATCGGCTACCGCCAGGATTTTCGCGCCGACGCCGATCTGGAGCTCGCTTTCGATCTGGCGACCGGCGCGGCGGCGCGCGAACTTGGCCTCGCCGATTACGGATTGAGAGTCGGCGCGGCGGCCGACCTTGTCGCGGTTCCGGCTGCGTCCGTACCAGAAGCCGTCGCCGCCCATCCGCCGCGGACGTTGGTGATGAAGCGCGGCCGCGTACTCTCCATCGCCCCGCGCAGCGAGGAGAGGGCAGCCGGAAGCGCTGGGTGAGGGGCTGCGCTGATCTAGCCGATTGACCTTCGTACGCGCGTACCCTTCGAGTCCGGCGCAGCCCCTTATCCGGCCGCGCTTCGCGCGTCCACCTTCTCCCCGATTTGCGGGGAGAAGGGGAGCGATCCAATCAATCCATCCGTACGCCGCCCGTCACATTGATTCCCTGGCCGGTCATGAACCGCGCGGCGTC
>DATGLU010000240.1:0-3810 GCA_035294045.1 Roseiarcus sp.
TGGGCGGCCGGCGGCTGGGCCGGCGTCACCGGCGCGCCGGAATTCGGCGGCATGGGCCTGCCGCACGTCGTCAGCGCCGCCTGCTCTGAGCTCTGGGCCGGCGCGTCGATGGGCTTTGCGCTCTGCCCGCTGCTCAGCGAGGCGGCGATCAACGCCATCGCCCGATTCGCCGCGCCGCCTCTGCGCGCTCTCTATTTGCCGAAGCTGATCAGCGGCGAATGGACCGGCACGATGAACCTCACCGAGCCGCAAGCCGGCTCGGACCTCAACGCCGTCAAGAGCCGCGCCCAGCCGGCCGGCGACGGGACGTACCGCCTCTTCGGCCAGAAGATTTTCATCACCTATGGCGAGCATGACCTCGCCGATAACATCGTCCATCTCGTCCTCGCGCGCTTGCCCGGCGCGCCGCCCGGCACGCGCGGGCTTTCGCTGTTCCTCGCGCCGAAGTTCCTGCCGCGGCCGGACGGCGCGCCGGGGGAGCGCAACGATCTGCGCTGCGCCTCGATCGAGCACAAGCTCGGCATCCACGCGTCGCCGACCTGCGTGATGATCTATGGCGATTCCGGCGGCGCGACGGCCTGGCTGGTCGGCGAGGAGAATCGCGGCCTTGCCGCGATGTTCGCAATGATGAACAACGCCCGGCTCGGCGTCGGCCTGCAGGGCGTCGCGATCGCCGACCGCGCGCTGCAGCAGGCGCTCGCCTATGCGCGCGAGCGCCGGCAAGGCCGCAGCGGCAAAGGCGGCGACCGCGCGATGAGCCCGATCGTCGAGCATCCTGACGTGCGGCGCATGCTGCTGACGATGCGCGCGCTCCTCCATGCGGCGCGCGGCGTCTGCCATCTCACCGCCATGGCGATCGATCTTAGCCGTCACGCCAAAACCGAGGCCCAGCGCCGCCAAGCCGAGGAGCGCGCGGCTTTGCTGACGCCCGTCGCCAAGGCCTTCTCGACCGATATCGGCGACGAAGTCGCCTCGCTCGGCATCCAGGTTCATGGCGGCATGGGCTATATCGAGGAGACCGGCGCGGCGCAGCATTTCCGCGATTCCCGCATCGCCGCGATCTATGAAGGGACCAACGGCATCCAGGCGATCGACCTCGCCCAGCGCAAATTGCCGCTCGCCGGCGGCGAGGCGATCGGACGCGAGATCGCCGACATGCGCGCGATCCAGTCTCAAGTCGCCGAGCGCGGCGGCGCCGGGTTCGGCGCGACCGCGGCGCGGCTCGGCGAAGCGCTCGAGGCTTTCGAAGGGGCGACGCGCTTCATGAGCGAGGCGCGGGCCGAGCCGGGAGACGCGCTGGCCGGCGCGACCGCGTACCTTCGCCTGTTCGGCTTGGCGCGCGGCGGCGCCTGCCTGGCCAAAGCCGGATTGGCGGCGGAAAGCCTCGCGGCGGCGGGCGAGCGATCCGAGCTCGGCCGCGTCGCGCTGGCGCGGTTCTTCGCTGAGAAAATCCTGACCGCGGCGCCTGGCCTTGCGGCCAGCATTGCAAGCGGCGCCGGCGCGTTGAGCGATTTCGACCAGGCGATCGGGGGAGCGCAATGAGCGAGCATGTCGAGACGCGCCGCGAAGGCGCGGCGCTTTGCCTGACCCTGACCCGGCCGGAAAAGAAAAACGCGCTGACCGGCGCGATGTACGACGCGCTGACCGACGCCTTGACCGCGGCGAATAAGGACGATGCGATCGGCGCGGTGCTGATCAGCGGTCGCGGCGGCGTATTCTGCGCCGGCAACGATATCGGCGATTTTCTCAAGGCGCGGCCGGGAGAGGATTCTTCGCCGGGCTGGCGCTTCATCCAAGCTTTGCCGCTTTTGCAGAAGCCGCTCGTCGCGGCGGTCGACGGGCCGGCGATCGGCGTCGGGGCGACGCTCTGCTTTCATTGCGATCTCGTCTACGCCGCGCCATCGGCGCGCTTTCAAATGCCCTTTGTCGATCTCGCGATCGTGCCCGAGGCGGCCTCCTCGCTGCTCGTCCCGCTGCGCTTCGGCATGGCGAAAGCGAGCGAGGCGCTGCTCCTCGCCGAACCGTTCGACGCCGCCGAGGCGCATCGGCTTGGCCTCGTCAACCAGGTCGTCGCGGCGGACGCGCTCTTCGATCACGCGCTCGCCAAGGCCCAGGCGCTCGCCGCCAAGCCCCGCGCGGCCCTGCTGGCGACCCGCAAATTGTTGCGCGGCGACGCCGCGGCGGTTCAGGCGCGCATGCGTGAAGAGCTGCGCGCCTTCGGCGAGGCCGTGCGCTCGCCGGAAGCGCGGGCGATTTTCGAAGCGTTCTTGCGGAGGAAATGACCCTCGCCCCGCGAAGCGGGGAGAGGGTGGCCGCGAAGCGGCCGGGTGAGGGGCTGCGCTAAGCGTGGTGATTAGCGCTTCGTAGGGGCGTACCTTCGAGTCCTGCGCCGCCCCTCATCCGGCGCTTCGCGCCACCTTCTCCCCGCTTTGCGGGGAGAAGGGATGTTCCCTGAGATTAAGTACAGTCGGAATGGAGGATCGCATGGCCGAAGCTTCGCTGAAGGGTAAGACCCTGTTCATCACCGGGGCGTCGCGCGGCATCGGCCTCGCCATCGCGCTGCGCGCGGCGCGCGACGGCGCGAATATCGCCATCGCCGCCAAGACGGATGCGCCCAACCCGAAGCTGCCGGGGACGATCCATAGCGCCGCCGCGGCGATCGAGGCGGCCGGCGGCAAGGCGCTGCCGCTCGTCGTCGACGTGAGGGACGAGGCCAATGTGCGCAACGCTTTGGAGAAGACGGCGCAGCGTTTCGGCGGGATCGACATCGTCGTCAACAACGCCAGCGCGATCAATCTCGCCAACAGCCAGGCGATCGAGATGAAGCGCTTCGATTTGATGCATCAGATCAATGCTCGCGGCGCGTTCATGGTATCGAAATTCGCCGCGCCGTACCTTTTTCAGGCCGCTAACCCGCATATCCTCATGCTGTCGCCGCCGCTGGACATGAAGGAGAAATGGTTCGCCGTCCACACCGCCTATTCGATGGCGAAATTCGGCATGAGCCTCGTCGTTCTCGGCCTGGCCGGCGAGTTTCGGAGCAAGGGCGTGGCGGTGAACGCGCTCTGGCCGCGCACCACCATCGCCACCGCCGCGGTCCAGAACCTTCTCGGCGGCGACGCCCTGATGCGCGCCTCGCGTAAGCCGGACATTCTCGCCGATGCGGCGCATATCATCTTCTGCAAGGATTCCCGTCGCTTCACCGGCAATTTCCTGATCGACGATACGTTCCTCGCCGAGAACGGCGTCGCCGAATTCGACCATTATCGCGTCGATCCGAACCAGGCGCTGCATGTCGACTTCTTTGTGCCGGACGACAGCAAGCCGCCCGCGAGCCTCGCGGCGGTGAAGGGCTGAATTATCCTCCCCTGTCGCAGACAGGGGAGGGGGACCGCGCGCGTAGCGCGCGGTGGAGGGGGCCGCCGGCGGTTGGGATTTATCCTGATGGACCGGAGCCCCCTCCACCATGCTTCGCATGGTCCCCCTCCCCCGCTTCGCGGGGGAGGATGGCGGCCGGGCCGATGTACCTTGCTCGGGGCCGGATCAGATGGCCGCTCAGCGCCTGCTCGATCGCATGCGCGATCCAGCCGACGGCGCGGGCGATGGCGAAAATCGTGAACGGGGCCGTCGCGGGAAGGTCGAACGCATCGGCGAAAGCGGCGAGGGCGAAATCGACATTCGGCGCTTCGCCGGTCAGCGCCTCGATGGCCGCGCGCGTCTCGGCAAAGAGCGGCCGCGGCGCAAAGCGCTGCAGCAGCGCCGCCGCGCGCGGATCGCCATTCGGATAGAGTGGATGGCCGAAAGCCGGCA
>DATGLU010000241.1:0-5448 GCA_035294045.1 Roseiarcus sp.
TTGTTCTCCCTGGCCCAGGACGCCCATGCGACCGGCGACGTCGCGGCGGCCTTGAAGACCTTCGACGGTCTGATCGCCGAAAGTCCCGACTTGCAGCGTCTGGTGCGCAGCCCCGTCTTCTCCGCCGCCGAGCAGATCAAGGCGCTCGACGCGATCCTCGCTCGGGCCGGCATTTCCGGCAGCGCCGCCAATTTCATCAAGCTCGTCGCCGGCAAAAGGCGGCTCTTCGCCATTCGCGAGATGATCGCGGACTATCTCAAGCTCTATGACGCCGAACGCGGCGTCGCCCGCGCCGAGGTGACGGCGGCCGGCCCGCTGTCGGACGCGCATGTCGCCGCGTTGAAAGAGGCGCTGATCGAGGCGACGCATGGCAAGGACGTCGAAGTCGCCGTGAAAATCGATCCCTCGATCATCGGCGGGCTGATCGTCAAGCTCGGCTCGCGCATGGTCGACGGCTCGCTCAAGACCAAGCTCAATGCAATCCGCACCCGTATGAAAGAGGTCGGCTGATGGATATCCGCGCCGCTGAAATTTCCGCCATTCTGAAGAACGAAATCGCCAATTTCGGCGCCGAAGCGCAGGTGACGGAGGTCGGCCAGGTCCTGTCGGTCGGCGACGGCATCGCCCGCGTCTACGGCCTCGACAATGTTCAAGCCGGCGAGATGGTCGAGTTCGAGAACGGCGTGCGCGGCATGGCTCTCAATCTCGAGAGCGACAATGTCGGCATCGTCATTTTCGGCAGCGACCGCGACATCAAGGAAGGCCAGACGGTCAAGCGCACCGGCGCGATCGTCGACGTGCCGGTCGGCAAGGAATTGCTCGGCCGCGTCGTCGACGCGCTCGGCAATCCGATCGACGGCAAAGGGCCGATCAACGCCACGCGCCGCGCCCGCGTCGACATCAAGGCGCCCGGCATCATTCCGCGCCGCTCGGTGCACGAACCGATGGCGACCGGCCTCAAGGCGATCGACGCGATGATCCCGATCGGCCGTGGCCAGCGCGAATTGATCATCGGCGACCGCCAGACCGGCAAGACGGCGATCGCGCTCGACACGATCCTCAACCAGAAGCCGCTCAACGCCTCGACCGACGAGAAGGTCAAGCTCTATTGCGTCTATGTCGCGGTCGGCCAGAAGCGCTCGACCGTCGCGCAATTCGCCAAGGTCCTCGAAGAGCAGGGCGCGCTCGAATATTCGATCATCGTCGCCGCCACCGCGTCGGATCCGGCGCCGATGCAGTTCCTCGCCCCCTTCGCCGGCTGCGCGATGGGCGAGTTCTTCCGCGACAACGGCATGCATGGCCTGATGATCTACGACGACCTCTCCAAGCAGGCCGTCGCCTATCGCCAGATGTCGCTGCTGCTGCGCCGTCCGCCCGGCCGCGAAGCCTATCCGGGCGACGTCTTCTATCTCCATTCGCGCCTGCTCGAACGCGCCGCCAAGCTCAACGAAGAGCATGGCTCGGGCTCGCTGACCGCGCTGCCGGTCATCGAGACGCAAGCCAACGACGTGTCGGCTTATATTCCGACCAACGTGATTTCGATCACCGACGGCCAGATCTTCCTCGAGACCGACCTCTTCTACCAGGGCATTCGCCCAGCGGTGAATGTCGGCCTCTCGGTGTCGCGCGTCGGCTCCTCGGCCCAGACCAAGGCGATGAAGAAGGTCGCCGGCAAGATCAAGCTGGAATTGGCGCAATACCGCGAAATGGCCGCCTTCGCGCAATTCGGCTCCGACTTGGACGCCGCCACGCAGCGCCTGCTCAATCGCGGCTCGCATCTCACCGAATTGCTCAAGCAGCCGCAATTCTCGCCGCTGAAAATGGAGGAGCAGGTCTGCGTGATTTATGCCGGCGTCAACGGCTATCTCGACAAGCTGCCGCTGAATCGCGTCCGCGCCTTCGAGGACGGCCTGCTTGCGAATCTACGCGGCAAGAACGCCGACATTCTCGAAGCGATCCGTTCATCGCGCGACCTTTCGAGCGAGACCGAGGCCAAGCTGAAGAGCACGGTCGAGGCCTATGTCGCGAATTTCAGCTAAGCGGCTTTTTGGAAATTCCCTTGTTCAGCGGCTACCCCTCACCCCAACCCTCTCCCGCAAGCGGGAGAGGGGGCGCGCCGAGCCCTGTAGCCGCGGTCGTCGACCGCGGCCGCAATCCCTTCTCCCGCTTGCGGGAGAAGGCGCCCCGAAGGGCCGATCAGGGTACGCGGCGCATGGAGAATAAAAACAAATGCCGTCCTTAAAGGACCTCAGAAACCGGATCGCCTCCGTCAAGTCGACGCAGAAGATCACCAAGGCGATGCAGATGGTCGCGGCGGCGAAATTGCGCCGCGCCCAGGCCGCGGCCGAGGCGGCGCGCCCTTACGCCGAGCGCGTCGAGACCGTGCTCGGCAATCTCGCCGCCGCGGCTGGCGGGCAAGGGCCGAAGCTTCTCTCCGGCACGGGCTCCGAGCAAGTCCATCTCCTCCTCGTCTGCACCGGCGAGCGCGGCCTTGCCGGCGCTTTCAACAGCGCGATCGTGCGCCTGGCGCGCGAAAAGGCCAACGACCTCATCGCGGCGGGCAAGACTGTCAAGATCATGTGCGTCGGCAAGAAGGGCTACGACCAGCTCCGCCGCACCTTCGAGAAGCAGATCATCGAAACGATCGATTTGCGCGGCGTCAGGAGCGTGACCTACGAAACCGCGCAGCCGATCGCCAAGAAAGTGCTCGACCGGTTCGAGGCCGGCGAATTCGACGTCTGCACGCTCTTCTATTCGCGCTTCAAGTCGGTCATCGCGCAAATTCCGACGGCGCAGCAGATCATTCCGCCGGAATTCGACGAGGCCGCGAAAGGCGCCGAAGAGGCGAAAGTCTCCTACGATTACGAGCCGGACGAAGGCGATATCCTGACCCAGCTCCTGCCGGCGGCGGTTGGCGCGCGCATCTACCGCGCTTTGCTTGAGAACATGGCCTCCTTCTATGGCGCGCAAATGACGGCGATGGACAACGCCACGCGCAATGCCGGCGAGATGATCAAGAAGCAGACGCTGCGCTACAATCGCACGCGCCAGGCGATGATCACCAAGGAGCTGATCGAAATCATTTCGGGCGCGGAAGCGCTCTGATCCTATCGAAGCGAGGACGGAAAGACATGGCGAACGCCAACAGACCGCAAGGGCGTGTCACCCAGGTGATCGGCCCGGTTGTCGACGTGAAGTTCGACGGCCATCTGCCCGAAATTCTCAACGCGCTCGAGACGACCAATCACGGCAACCGTCTCGTGCTCGAAGTCGCCCAGCATCTCGGCGAGAGCTCCGTGCGCTGCATCGCCATGGACACGTCCGAGGGCCTGGTGCGCGGCCAGGAAGTCGCCGATACCGGCCAGCCGATCGCCGTGCCGGTCGGCGAGGCGACGCTCGGGCGGATCATGAACGTCGTCGGCGAGCCGGTCGACGAAGCCGGGCCGATCAAGGGCGAGGCGTTGCGCGCCATCCACCAGCCGACCCCTGCTTACGTCGACCAGTCGACGGAAGCGCAAATCCTGATCACCGGCATCAAGGTTATCGATCTGCTCGCGCCCTACGCCAAGGGCGGCAAGATCGGCCTGTTCGGCGGCGCGGGCGTCGGCAAGACGGTGCTGATTCAGGAACTGATCAACAATGTCGCCAAGACGCATGGCGGCTATTCGGTCTTCGCCGGCGTCGGCGAGCGCACCCGCGAGGGCAACGACCTCTATCACGAATTCATCGAATCGAAGGTCAACGCCGATCCGCACGATCCCAATTCGGACGTGAAGTCGAAATGCGCGCTGGTCTTCGGCCAGATGAACGAGCCGCCGGGCGCGAGAGCCCGCGTCGCGCTGACCGGCCTCACCGTCGCCGAGCATTTCCGCGACCAGGGCCAGGACGTGCTGCTGTTCATCGACAACATTTTCCGCTTCACGCAAGCCGGCTCGGAGGTGTCGGCGCTGCTCGGCCGCATCCCGTCGGCGGTCGGCTACCAGCCGACGCTCGCCACCGATATGGGCGCGCTGCAAGAGCGCATCACGACGACGACCAAGGGCTCGATCACCTCGATTCAGGCGATTTACGTGCCGGCCGACGACTTGACCGACCCGGCGCCGGCGACCTCCTTCGCCCATCTCGACGCGACCACCACGCTGTCGCGCCAGATCGCGGAATTGGGCATCTATCCGGCGGTCGATCCGCTGGATTCGACGTCGCGCATGCTGACGCCCGCCGTCGTCGGCGAGGAGCACTACAATGTCGCGCGCACGGTGCAGCAGGTGCTGCAGCGCTACAAATCGCTGCAGGACATCATCGCCATTCTCGGCATGGACGAGCTTTCCGAAGAGGACAAGCTCACCGTCGCGAGGGCGCGCAAGATCCAGCGCTTCCTGTCGCAGCCTTTCGACGTCGCGGCGGTGTTCACCGGCTCGCCCGGCGTGCAGGTGAAGATCGAGGACACGATCAAAGGCTTCAAGGGGCTCATCGAAGGCAAATACGACAGCCTGCCGGAAGCGGCCTTCTACATGGTCGGAACGATTGAAGAGGCGGTCGCCAAGGCCAAGAAGCTGGCCGAAGGCGCTTAAAGCGCGGCGGCCGAGCGGAGGCGCTGACAATGGCTTCTTTCCCCTTCGAACTCGTCTCGCCGGACAAGCTCGTCTTCCGCGGCGCGGTCGACGACGTTCTCGTGCCGGGGAGCGAAGGCGACTTTCTCGTTCTCGTCGATCACGCCCCGGTCATGACGACGCTCAGGCCCGGCATTCTCGACATTGGCGAAGGCGCCAAGCATACGCGTCTCTTCGTCCGCGGCGGCTTCGCCGATGTCAGCCCGACCGGCCTCATCGTCCTCGCCGAGACGACGATCCCGGTCGACGAACTCTCCGCCGACCGCATCGCCGGCGAGATCAAGAACGCCGAGGAAGACTTGGCCGACGCGACCGAGGAGCAGAAGCAGGCCGCGCAGGAAAAGGTCGACCGTCTGCGCGAACTGAAAGACGCGCTGAAGATTTAGCGCCGGCGGCGCGGTCGCCGCGCCTCCCTTCTCCCCGCAAAGCGGGGAGAAGGTGGCCCGAAGGGCCGGATGAGGGGCGGCGCGGAGTTTTGGGATTAGCGCTTCGCAGGGCGCTTAACTTTCTGAGTCCTGCGCAGCCCTGCATCCGGCGGCTTCGCCGCCGCCTTCTCCCCGCGTTGCGGGGAGAAGGGGAGTACGTACCGCAGCGCCCATGACCCTTCCCCTCACGTCCGCCGCGATCCGCGAAGCCTACGCGCGCATCGCGCCGCATATCCGGCGCACGCCGCTGCTCGAAGCGGCCTCCCCTGCCGATCCTTCCAAGCGCGTCACGCTCAAGCTCGAATTCCTCCAGCATGCCGGCTCGTTCAAGCCGCGCGGCGCGTTCAACAATCTGCTCAGCGTCTCGCCGCCGCCGGCTGGCGTCGCCACAGCCTCGGGCGGCAATCACGGCG
>DATGLU010000242.1:0-3324 GCA_035294045.1 Roseiarcus sp.
AACGCCGCCACGGCACGGCCGCCGATGCGCGCATCAAGGCCGACCGGCTCGCCGAGCCCGCGCACCGTCGACGTTGCGCGCCAGGCGGCAAGGCCTCGGCGTTCTGGTTCGGACCGCCGTGGCGCGCCCTACGGGAATCGAACCCGTGTTTCCGCCGTGAAAGGGCGGCGTCCTGGACCGCTAGACGATGGGCGCTTTGCGGGCGTTCGGCTTGGCCGAGGCGCGACCCCTATAGAGGCAAGCGGGCGCCCCGGCAAGCCGGCTCAGGCGCGGCGCAGCCAGACGCGATTGTCGTGGAAGGCCGCGCCGCCGAACGGCGCGACCGCGTCGTCGCCGGTCAGCACGTTGATCCCCTTGCCGTCGAGAAAGGCCTCGGCCGGCCAGACGCCCTCGCTGATCAGCACGCCGGGTTTGAGCCCGGCGAAAATCCTGGCGTGCAGCCGCGTCTCGCCGCGCTTGTTGCCGAGCCGCACGATGTCGCCGTCGGCGACGCCGAGGCGGGCGGCGTCGTCGGGATGGATCATCACCGTCGGCCGGCTCTCGCGCTGGCGCGAAGTCGGCGTCTCGGTGAAGGTCGTGTTGAGAAAGCCGCGCGAGGGCGACGTCGCCAGCCGGAACGGATGCTCCTCGTCGGCCTCCTCGATGATCGCCCAATGGTCGGGCAGGGATGGCATGGCGCGCCACGGCCCCATCAGGCCGATATTGGCGAACGGCGTCGAAGCCCAGTCGGCCTTGAAGCGGAAGCGCTTGTCCTTGAAGCCGAAGCCTTTGAGGAAATGCGATTTCTCGAAGGAGGGCTGCACGTCGAGCCATTTCTTCTCTTCGAGCGCGGCCAGCGTCCCCCAGCCAGAGGCCTGCAGCGTCCAGTCGATGATCTCCCGCGGGCTCATCTGAAAGCCGCGATGCTCGGCGCCGAGCCGCTTGGCCAAAGCACAGACGAGATCGTGGTTGGAGCGGCATTCGCCCGCCGGCTCGATCGCCTTCGGGCCGAACATCACATAGGAATGGCCGCCGCCCTGGTAGAGGTCGTCGTGTTCGAGAAACATCGTCGCAGGCAAGACGATGTCGGCGAAGCGCGCCGTCTCGGTCAGGAAATGCTCGTGCACGCAGACGAAGAGATCGTCGCGATGAAAGCCGCGGCGCACCTTCTGCTGGTTCGGCGCGACGGTGGCCGGATTGGTGCTCTGGACGAGCAGCGCCTTGACCGGGCCGCGGCCGCGCAGCGCCTCGTCCTCGCCGCAGAGGACCGCGCCGATGCGCGACTGGTCGAGGACGCGGATTTCCGGATCGACGACGTCGAGCCCCTCGATCAGCGTCTTGCGCCAATGATAGAGGCCGCCATTGTTGTGAAAGGCGCCGCCGCCTTCGTAAAGCCAGGCGCCGGTGACGGCGGCGATGCAGGTCGCCGCATGCATGTTGGCGGCGCCGTTGCGCTGGCGCGAAAAGCCGTAGCCGAGCCGGAAGTACGTCCGCTTGCGCTCCCCCACCAGTTGGGCGAAGGCCTCGATCTCGGCGACGGATAGGCCGGTGATCGCGCTCGCCCATTCGGGATTGCGGGTTTTCAGATGCGCCTCCAGCTCGCCGGGCGCGTCGGTATAGCGCTCGAGATAGGCGCGGTCGGCGAGATTGTCGCGGAACAGGACGTGCATCACCGCGCAGGCGAGCGCGCCGTCCGTGCCGGGCCTGAGACACAGGCCGAGATCGGCCTGCTTCATCGTCTCGTTGCGATAGATGTCGATGACGACGATCCTGGCGCCGCGCTCCTTCCGGGCGCGCGTCGCATGGGTCATCACATTGACCTGCGTCGCGACGGCGTTGGTGCCCCAGATCACGACGCAATCGGCCTTGGCCATTTCGCGCGGATCGGGGCCGGTCAGCTTGCCGGTCCCGGCGATGAAGCCCGGCCAGGCGGTATTGATGCAGATCGTCGAGAAGAAGCCGGAATAGCGCTTGGCGTGGGTTAAGCGGCGCACGCCGTCGCGCATGACAAGGCCCATCGTGCCGGCGTAATGGTACGGCCAGACGCTTTCCGAGCCGAACTCGCGCTCGCAGCGGAGAAAATTCTCGGCGACGATGTCGAGCGCGTCGTCCCACGAGATCGGCGCAAATTGCGTCGAGCCTTTCGGCCCGGTCCGCTTCAGCGGCTGGAGCAGCCTGTCCTTATGATGGATGCGCTCGGCGTAGCGCGCGACCTTCGCGCAGACGACGCCCGCCGTGTAGGTCTGATCCTCCGCCCCATGCACCCGGCCGATGCGCGAATTGTCGATGACCTCGACATCGAGCGCGCAAGCCGAAGGACAATCGTGCGGGCAAACCGAAGGTCGCCGCGCGACGAGAGCCGGCGCGTTCATCGCCGCCGCCTTGGGAGGTCGTGGAAAATCGTCTGAGCCATGCTTTTGCTATTTCATAGCGCCGGGAGAGGCGGCGCAAGAGGCCACGCGGCGCCGCGCCGCTGATTCCCCGCCGACGCATTGGCGGAGGCACGAATCGCGCCTGAAATGCGCGCCGACGCCCGCCCGTTGGGCCGGGAATCGCCGGCAGGCCGCCAGAAGACTGTGGCGGTTTTGCCACAAAGCAGTCCAAAGTAATAGGTCGCCCAGCCGCTGGGGGTCGTCTGTCTTTTTATAAACTAAAACGCGCAGATGGACGAGATCGAAATCGCTCCGGCCTCCGCTGTCGCAGTCTATTATAAAGCGGAATTAATGTCTCTGGCATACTACTGGCGTTGTTGCCGTAATTTATGTAAAAATGGTTATAAAGAAACTATCATAATCGGCGTTATATAAATAAAACGGCATATATAAACTTGTGTTTATAATATATATTCCAATTTATAAAATAAACTAAAATGTATTTCCCAAGTCATCGTTTGACATATGAGTTCTGCACGTATCAAATCGCGTTACGTCGAAGTTGTGATCGACGTGCGGCGGATTTTGGCTGAATAGGCGACGCTCTCTGGCTGGGGTTATTCAAGGGCAACGCCTCAAGCGTTGGATACCCAAGTAATAGAAGGTGTTATTGCCGTGAAACGCCGAGCGTAAAGAAGCGAAACAAGCAACGCCACGTGGCGAAGCTTTCACCTTGAAGTCTAAAAAGGGGAGACTGAAATGATGCTCATCAAGAGCATATTGTTGGGTTCGGCGGCTGGCATTGTCGCGGCAGCGGCGGCGCAGGCCGCCGATCTTCCGACAAGAAAGGCTGCGCCGGCGGAATTCGTGAAGGTTTGCAATGTCGGCGGCATGGCCGGCTTCGTCCTTCCCGGCAGCGACACCTGCTTCAAGATTTCCGGCTACATCACCGGCCAGATCGAGGCGGGCAATC
>DATGLU010000243.1:0-2263 GCA_035294045.1 Roseiarcus sp.
CCACGATCTCGGCCATACGCCGTTCGGCCATACCGGCGAGGATGCGCTCGACGCCTGCCTGGCGCCTTATGGCGGCTTCGACCACAACAGCCACGGCCTGAAAATCGTCACCGAGCTCGAGCGGCGCTACGCCGATTTCAACGGCCTCAACCTGACATTCGAGACGATCGAGGGCCTGGTCAAGCACAATGGCCCGTTCGTCAACCATAGCGGCGCGCCGCTCGGGCGCTGGCGCCGGCGCGGCGTTCCGCCGGCGATCCTGGCCTATGACCGTCTTCACGACCTGCAGCTCGCGCATTACGCCAGCCTCGAAGCGCAAGCCGCGGCGATCGCCGACGACATCGCCTATGACGCCCATGACATCGACGACGGCCTGCGCGCCGGCCTTTTCGATCTCGCCGCCGCCCGCCAAGCGCCGTTCATCGCCGCCTTGCTCGACGAGATCGGTCGGCTTCATCCCGGCCTCGAAAAAAGCCGCGTCACGCACGAGCTCAGCCGGCGGCTGATCACGCGCTTCATCGAGGACGCCATCCTCGAGAGCCGGGGGCGGATTCGCGACGCCCATATCTTGTCGCTCGACGACGTTCGCGCGGCGGCCAAGCCGCTGATCGGCTTCTCGCCGCTGCTTGCCGAGGCGGCCGAGGCGATCAAGGCGTTTCTCTTCGCCAATATGTACCGCCATCCGAGCGTCGCGCGGGTGCGCGACAAGGCCGAGCGCCTGGTTCGCCGGCTGTTCGCCGCCTTCTTCGCCGAGCCGGCGAAAATGCCCGCCGAATGGGCGCAGTTGACCGCGGAGGCCGAAACGCGCGAAGGCGAAGCGGGCAGGGCGCAGGCCGTCGCCGACTACATCGCGGGCATGACTGATCGCTACGCCGTCGCCGAGCATGGAAGGCTCTTTGACGAGGCGCCGGACTTGCGATAGAGCGGCCGGCTTTCCCGCCAAACGAGGGTTCATGAATATTTTCGCCGATTTCCAGCGGCGCATTGCGGCGCTGCTCGAGGACATCGCCGCGGCCGGGGGCTTGCCCGCGCCGCTCGATCTCGGCCGCTTCACGGTCGAGCCGCCGCGCGAGGCGGCGCATGGCGATCTTTCGACCAACGCCGCCATGGTCTTCGCGAAGGAAGCCAAGGCGGCGGGTTCGAATCCGCGCGCCCTCGCGACCGAGATCGCCGCCGGCCTCGCCGAGCAGTCGGATGTCGATCAGGCCGAAGTGGCTGGGCCGGGCTTCATCAACATCCGGCTGAAGCCGGTCGTTTTCGAAAACGTGCTCCGTTCGGTCCTCGCCGAAGGCCGGCGATTCGGCGCCGGCGCGCCGGCCGGCGAGCCGATCAATGTCGAATATGTCAGCGCCAATCCGACCGGGCCGATGCATGTCGGCCACGCGCGCGGCGCGGTGTTCGGCGACGCGCTCGCCAACCTGCTCAGCTTCGCCGGCCGCAGCGTGACGCGCGAATATTATATCAACGACGCCGGCGCCCAGGTCGACGTCCTCGCCCGCTCGGCCTATTTGCGCTATCGCGAGGCGCTCGGCGAAACCGTCGGCGCAATTCCCGAAGGCTTGTATCCGGGCGATTATCTCGTTCCTCTCGGCGCCGCTCTCGCCAAGGATTTCGGCACAAGCCTTAAAGAGAAATCCGAGGCCGAATGGCTGCCGGTCGTGCGCCGCAAGGCGATCGACGCGATGATGGCGATGATCCGCGACGATCTTGCCGCGCTGAATGTCCGCCACGATGTTTTTTCCTCCGAGCGCGCGCTGACCGGCGCCGATGGCGGCCCCGACCGCGTGCGCGAGACGATCGACGACCTGAAGGCGCGCGGCATTGTCTATCTCGGCCGCTTGCCGCCGCCGAAAGGCGCGCCGGTGGAGGACTGGGAGGATCGCGAGCAGACTTTGTTCCGCTCGACCGATTTCGGCGACGACGTCGATCGTCCGCTGATCAAGTCGGACGGCGGCTATACTTATTTCGCCGCGGACATCGCCTATCATAAGGACAAGGTCGATCGCGGCTTCCGCGCGCTGATCGACGTTTGGGGCGCCGACCATGGCGGCTATGTCAAGCGCATGCAGGCGGCGGTCGCGGCGGTTTCCGGCGGCAGGGCGACGCTCGACGTGCGGCTTTGTCAGCTCGTGCGGTTGATGCGGGCCGGCGAGCCGGTCAAAATGTCCAAGCGGGCGGGGGACTTCGTCACGTTGCGCGAAGTCGTGGACGAGGTCGGCGTCGACGCGGTCCGTTTCATGATGCTGATGCGCCGCAACGACGC
>DATGLU010000244.1:0-4074 GCA_035294045.1 Roseiarcus sp.
GGCGAGCCTCGCCGCGATCGCGGCGCGGCTGAAAGCGGCGGGCT
The DNA here is from genome assembly GCA_035294045.1 of Roseiarcus sp. GTDB lineage: Bacteria > Pseudomonadota > Alphaproteobacteria > Rhizobiales > Beijerinckiaceae > Roseiarcus. Next base: position 45 of record DATGLU010000244.1, read on the forward strand.
ATGCGGTCGATGCGATCGCCGACGCCGGCGCGTTTTTCCGTACCCTTGCCGGCGATCCTCCGAAAGAGGAGTTCACCCTCGCGGCCTACAAATCGGAATTCGCGAAACTGCCGCCGGCCTTCCGCGACTCCATCGTCGCCGCCTGGGGCGAGCCCGAGCGCGATCCTGACTGCCGGAATGGCGGCTTCTGCTTCCGCGTCGCACGGCTCGGCGCGATGCTGGTCGCGATCCAGCCGGACCGCGGCGGCCGCGCGGCGCGCAAGAGCGAGTATCACGATCCGCGCCTGCCGCCGCGCCACGGCTATGTCGCCTTCTACCTTTGGCTGCGCCGCCAGCGGGTCGACGCGATGATCCAGCTCGGCACGCATGGCACGCTCGAATGGCTGCCGGGCAAGGCCGTCGCGCTCAGCGAAGCCTGCGCGCCCGAGGCCTTGCTCGGCCCGACGCCGCTCGTCTATCCGTTCATCGTCAACAATCCCGGCGAGGCCGCCCAGGCCAAGCGCCGCGCTGGCGCGGTCATCGTCAGCCATTTGACGCCGCCGCTGGTCGAGGCCGGCGCGACCGAGGCGCTGCTCGAATTCGAAACCCTGTTCGACGAATACGCCGCCGCGCAGCAGATGGACGCCAAGCGCGCCGCGCTGCTCGCCAAGACGATTCTCGAGCGCGCCGCGGAGACCGGCCTTGCCGCCGAAAGCGGCGCGGCGGCGGACGGCGCCGATGAGGACAAGCTCGCGCGGCTCGACGCCTGGCTTTGCGACATCAAGGAGATGCGCATCGCCGACGGCCTGCACGTATTCGGCTCGGCGCCGGCGGGCGACGTCCTTGCCGGCGCCGAGGCGGACGGGGCGGCGCGCGCTTGGCTCGCGGCGTGCCCGGAAAGCGAGATGGCCGGCCTCCTCGCCGCATTGGACGGGCGCTTCGTTCCGCCCGGCGCCGCCGGCGCGCCGGGGCGCGGCCGGCTCGACGTCCTGCCGACCGGCCGCAATCTCTTCACCGTCGATCCGCGGACGATCCCGACGCGAACCGCCTGGACGATTGGCCAGCGCGCCGCCGACGCGCTCGTCGCCCGGCATTTGCAGGATCACGGCGACTGGCCGCGCCGCCTCGTCGTCGACCTTTGGGGCTCGGCGACGATGCGCACCGGGGGCGAGGAGATGGCGCAGATTTTCGCCTATCTCGGCGCGATTCCGGTCTGGGACCACGGCTCGGGGCGGGTGACGGGCTTCACGATTCTCCCGTCCGCCGCTTTGCCGCGGCCGCGCATCGACCTGACTTTGCGGCTCTCCGGCCTGTTCCGCGACGTCTTTCCGGCGCAGATCGCGCTGATCGAGCAATTGATCGGCGAAGTCGCCGCTTTGGACGAGCCGGCGGACGTCAATCCGCTCGCCGCCGCCCGCGCCGCGGGAGAGAGCCCGCTGCGGCTGTTCGGCCCGGCGCCCGGCGCCTATGGCGCGGAGATCGGCCGGCTTCTCGCCGAGGAGCCCGACGCCGACAGGCAGGCGCTTGCCGAGGCCTATCTGGCGGCGAGCGGCTATGCGCTCGGCTCGGCGGATCGCGAGGCGCGCGATCTCTTCCGGGCGCGCGTCGCCGAGGCCGACGCCTATGTCCATGTCCAGGATTTGCCCGGCCAGGACGCGCTCGACGCCAGCGCCTTTTTCGAGCATGAGGGCGGCTTCGCCGCGGCGGCGGCAAGCCTCGGCGGCAAGGCCAGCCTCTACCATCTCGATGCGTCGCGCAGCGACAGACCGAAAGTACGGACTCTCCGCGAGGAGATCGCCCGCGCCGTGCGCGGCCGCGCCGCCAACCCGCGTTGGATCGCCGGCCAGATGCGGCACGGCTATCGCGGCGGCGCCGAGATCGCCGAAACGGTCGACAATCTTTACGGCTTCGCGGTCGCCGGCGGCGCGGCGGGGCCGCAGCTTTTCGATCTCGTCTTCGAGGCGACGCTCGGCGACGATGCCGTCGCCGCCTTTCTCGCCGAGGCCAATCCCGCCGCGGCGCGGGCGATCGCCGAACGTTTCGATCAGGCCTTGCGCCGCGGGCTCTGGACCTGCCGCCGCAACTCGACGGCGATGCGCCTGGCGAATTTCCTGGAGCGCGCCGCATGAGCGCCGCCGCGCGACAAAGCGAAAGAGCGGCGCTGCGGCGCGGCTGGTGCCCCGGCGCGCTGCGGCCGATGCCGAGCGGCGACGGCTTGATCGTACGCCTGCGCGTCGTCGGCGCGCTCGCGCCGAATACGGCGCGCGCCGTCGTCAAAGCCGCCGCGTTGTTCGGCAACGGCCATATCGATCTGACCGCCCGCGCCAACCTGCAGATCAGGGGCGTAAGCGAGCGCACCCTGCCTGGTTTGCAGGCCGCGATGGAAAAGCTCGGCCTGATCGACGCCGATCCCGACGCGGAAGCGGCGCGCAACATTCTCGCGAGCCCGCTCGCCGGGCTCGATCCGAACGCGCTCCTCGACATCCGGCCGGCGGTCGCCGCGCTCGACCGGCGTTTGCGGCAGGATCGCGCGCTTTGGCGCCTGCCGGCAAAGTTCGGATTCGTGGTCGACGACGGCGGCTCGCTATCCGTCGCCGACGAGCCGGCGGATATCGCCTTCGCCGCGCAAAGGCGTGGCGGCGAAACCGTCTTCGCGCTTCGCCTCGCCGGCCGGCTGGCGGGCCATTGCGCGGTCGCGGCGATCGCCGACGCCGCGGCGCGCCTGAGCATGGCGTTTCTCGCCTTGCGCGGCGACGGCGAGAAGGAGGCGCGGCGGATGAAAGCTTTGGCGGAGGACATTGGCGTCGAGCCGATCCTTCGCGCCGCCGGCCTCGACGGCGCGGCCGAGAACGGCGGCGAAGGCGATCCGCGGCGCGGCCCGATTCTCGGCCGCCACGATCTCGGCGTCTGTCGCGCGCTCGGCGTCGGCGTTCCGTTCGGCCGACTCGACGCGGCGAAGCTGGCCGCCCTCGTCGACGCGGCGGAATCGGTTGACGGCGAATTGCGCCTGACGCCGTGGCGGGCGGTTATGATCGCCGGCCAGCGGGTCGACGAAACGCTTGCGCCGCGCCTGCGCGAACAGGGATTCGTTCTGGACGAGAACGATCCGACCCGCGCGGTCGCCGCCTGTCCCGGCGCCCCGGCCTGCGCCAACGCCTCGACCGCGACGCAGGCCGAGGCAATGCGCTTGGCGCCGCTCGCGCGCAAATTGACTTCGCATGGCGTCGCGCTGCATGTATCGGGCTGCGCCAAAGGCTGCGCGCGCGCCGCCGCGACGGCCGCGACCCTGGTCGGCCGGAACGGAAAGTACGACGTCGTCCTTGACGGATGCGCTGGCGACGCCCCGGCGCTCCGCGACGTTGGAGCCGGGCGCCTGGACGCCTTGCTCGAATTGCTTGCTGCAACGCCGCGCCCCGAGCGCGCGGCGGCGCTCCGCGCTTTCGTCATGGAGCGATCGTGAGCCGCTATTCCTATGTCCGCGACGGCGCGGAAATCTACCGCCGCTCTTTCGCGATCATTCGCGCGGAAGCCGATTTGGCGCGCTTCACGCCGGAACAGGAGCCCGTGGCGGTGCGGATCATTCATGCCTGCGGCCAAGTGGAGGCGGCGAAGGACCTCGTCTTCTCGGAAACCTTCGTCGCCGCAGCCAAAGGCGCGCTTGCGGCGGGCGCGCCGATCCTGTGCGATGCAAAAATGGTCGCCGACGGCGTCACCCGCGCGCGGCTGCCGGCCGACAATCCTGTCCTCTGTACTTTGGCCGATCCCGCCGTCGCCGAGATCGCCGCGCGCATCGGCAACACCCGCTCGGCGGCGGCGCTCGATTTGTGGCGCGAACGCATCGCCGGGAGCCTTGTCGTGATCGGCAATGCGCCGACCGCCTTGTTCCGACTCCTCGAACTTCTCGATGAGGGCTGGCCGAAGCCCGCCGCACTGATCGGCATGCCGGTCGGCTTTGTCGGCGCGGCGGAATCGAAAGAGGCTTTGATCGCCGACCGGCGCGTTCCGTACCTCGTCGCGACCGGCCGGCGCGGCGGCAGCGCGATGGCCGCGG
>DATGLU010000245.1:0-3418 GCA_035294045.1 Roseiarcus sp.
TGGCGCCGGCGTCGATTTCGCCGATACGGCCCTCGCGGAGCAAGGCCGCTTGCCGAACCGCCCAGGAATAGAGATCGCGCTCTTTCGCGGCGACGCGAGCAGGTTCGTTCTTCTCGATTTGGGAACTCATCTTTTTGGTTCCCGCCATGGCTCAGCCTCAGCTCAGCGCGACGTTCAAGGCGCTTTCCGGCAATTCCTGACCGAAGCAGCGCTGATAGAATTCCGCGACCAGGGTGCGCTCCAGCTCGTCGCATTTGTTGAGGAAGGTGAGGCGGAAGGCGAAGCCGATATCCTTGAAAATCTCGGCGTTCTCCGCCCAGGTGATCACCGTGCGCGGCGACATCACCGTCGAAAGGTCGCCATTGATGAAAGCGTTCCGGGTGAGATCGGCGACGCGCACCATCTTGTTGATGATGTCGCGGCCGTCCTTGCGGCCGCGATGGCCGGGCGACTTCGCCAGGACGATGTCGACTTCCTTGTCGTGCGGCAGGTAGTTCAGCGTAGAGACGATCGACCAGCGGTCCATCTGGCCCTGATTGATCTGCTGGGTGCCGTGATAGAGGCCGGACGTATCGCCGAGGCCGACCGTGTTGGCGGTGGCGAAGAGGCGGAAGGCCGGATGCGGCCGGATCACCCGGCTCTGGTCGAGCAGAGTGAGGCGGCCCGAGACTTCGAGCACGCGCTGGATGACGAACATCACGTCGGGACGGCCCGCGTCATATTCGTCGAAGCACAAAGCAATGTTGTTCTGCACCGCCCAGGGCAGAATCCCGTCGCGGAATTCGGTGATCTGCTTGCCGTCCTTGAGGACGATGGCGTCCTTGCCGACAAGGTCGATGCGCGAGACATGGCTGTCGAGATTGATCCGCACGCAGGGCCAGTTAAGCCGCGCCGCGACCTGCTCGATATGGGTCGATTTGCCGGTTCCGTGATAGCCGGTGATCATCACCCGGCGGTTGCGGGCGAACCCGGCGAGAATGGCGAGCGTCGTCTCGCGGTCGAAAATATAGTCAGGATCGAAGTCCGGCACATGCGGATCGGCGTTGGAATAGGCCGGGGCCTCCATATCCGTGTCGATGCCGAAAAGCTGCCGCACCGACACGCGGATGTCGGGCAGGCCGGGAACGGCTTCAGCTTGGGCTATGGCGTGCGTTTGCGGCATGGCGTTGATCATTATCCTTCCTTCCCCGCCTTTCGGCGAGGGCGGCTTCTGAGCCAGCAATACAGGAACCTGCCGTCGAGGCAAAAGGTCGGCGAAACCTTCGGAGCGGGCCGCCGCAAATGGCGTCAGACGAGCTTGTTCGTTCTTAGATAATTATAGGCCTGAATGATTTCACGCAATTTTTCTTCGGACGAGCGGTCGCCGCCATTGGCGTCGGGATGATGGCGCTTAACCAACTCTTTGTAGCGCGCCTTGATGACCTGCTCGGTCGCGCTCGCGGTCAGTTGCAGGGTCGCTAAAGCCTTGAGAGCAAGGGAGTTGTAGCGCGGCTCAGCGGCAAAGCCGGCCCCTCGGGCGCCGCGCGGCCGGTAAATTCTGGCCTCGGCGAACATCGATTCGTCGACGCGGTCGCGGTGCGGTTGCGTTCCGCGCCGAGCGCCCATGCTCCAGGTGGGGCGGTGGCCAACCACCTCGTCTCTCTGGTATTTGACCAGCGCCTCATCGTCCATGCCGCGGAAATAGTCGTAAGAGGCGTTATATTCGCGCACATGATCGATGCAGAACGTGAAATACTGCCCCTCGCGTTGGCGCCCCATCGGCGCGCGATAATGGCCGGCCTGGAGGCAGCCGGGATGATCGCAGCGCGCGGCGGACGGACCCGGCTCTTGCGGCGCCGGCCTGATCCTGATTCGGTCAAAAAGACGCGAGTTGAGATTCATCCGGTCACCTTAGGAGTCGCCTCAAAGACCGGCAAGCCTCGCGCATCATGGCGGCGATGAAATAAAACTGGCGTTGAATTCATGCGACACGACAATCCTTCTGCCGCCCGGCAGGGCGGGCCGGCCTCTCTTCAAGAGAAAATGAGAGCGAAGCTCCAAGCCGCGCTCGCCCCTGAGCGCCTGGAGATCGAGGACCAGTCCCATCTCCATGCCGGCCATGCCGGCTGGCGGCCCGGCGGCGAAACCCACTTCAAGATCAAGGTGGCGTCGGCGCGCTTTTCCGGCAAGGGGCGCCTCGAGCGCCATCGCATGGTCTATGCGTTGCTGGCAGACGAAATTGCGGAAGGCGTGCACGCCCTGCAGATCGAAACGGCGGCGCCGGGCGAGCTTTGAGCGAGGAAGCGGCGTTTGGCCCTTACCGTTTCTCGCTGACCGAAGCCGAGGCGCGAGCGGCGACGGCGCGCCTCGCCCTTCGCTATGGCCTTGCCCGCCGGTTCGAGCGCGATTATGTCGCGCCGCTTGTCTTTTTCGTCTTGCTTCTCCTCTTTGTCGCAATTCTCGCTTTTACAGGCCTGATCGGCCGGCGCCCGGCCGAAGCCGCGCTGCTCGGCGGCGCGATCCTCTTTCTCGCAACCCGCTTGCTCGCGCATCAGCGGCTTCGCCGCGCCCAAAACCGGGCGAAAGGCGCGGTCGACCGGATCGCCGCAAGCGGCGAGGCGCTGCTGACCATCGACGAGACCGGGCTTGTTCTGCGCGGACCGACGGAAGGTCACGAGCAGCGCGGCTTGTTTCTCGATTTGGCCGAGGCGGAAGACGCCGGCGGCGCGCTCTATTTCTGGCGCCGCGGCGAGGGCGGCGCGCCGATCATTCTGCCGACGCGGATTTTCGGCTCGCCTGAAGAAGCGGAGAGGGTCCTGGCTTTCGCCCGCAGCAAAATCGGCGGCCGCTGACCGCGCCGCTTAGGTCACTTCTCGCTCGCCGCCCCCATCGCGGCAGCGAGCCTCAGCAGAGGCGAGGGCGCCCCCGCGGCGATATGCTGCGGCCGCGCCAGCGAAGCCTGCGGCTTCGGCGTCGTCGCAACCGAGGCGTTGCGCCGCGGCGGAAGGGGAACGTCGCTCGGCACCGGCTCGGCCGGCTCGTAGACTTTCACCTCGTTGGCGGCGCTGTCATGTCCGCCCAAGCCGAACCACTTCTTGACCATCGAGCCATCGGCCGCCCCGAAAACCGCCGACAGACCCGAGCCGCTCGACGCGGCGGGCGCCGGCGCCGCGGCCGGCTGCGCCGAGGCGACGGAGGTCGGCGCCTTGGCGGCCTGGCTCGCCTCGGCCGCGGGCCGGGCGGGGGGCGCAGCGCGGGCGGAATCGGCGGCGGCGACTTTGACCACAGCCGGAATCGGCTTGCCGTGCTCGTCGAGCTCGATCTCGGTCGGGCCGGCCGCCAGCGCGTCGGGATCGCTGACATCGGCGATCTTCATCGTCCGGAAATGCTCGTTCTGGCCGCCATCGGCATAGACGATCCGGATCGGCTTGACGCCCTT